>JAZKZL010000224.1:0-5465 GCA_045612645.1 Oscillospiraceae bacterium | reverse complement strand
TAAACAAGGCTTGCCGCCCAGTCAAGGGCGTCTGCAAAGGGCTTCGGAGCATCCGCAGGAGCGAGGGAAGCTTCTTCCCCTGCTTCAAACGCAGCTTCGGTGTTCATATCTTCAGCATCGTTGATGTTTTCGTAATCTCTGTTTTCGGACATAGTAAATTCTCTTTCTCACATAATCCCAGCTTTACCCCCGACAGATCATCTGACGGGGGCTTATAGCTTGGATTGGGGATGTCTGACCTCTCAGATCAAACTCTGGACTTAACCTTAGCAGCCTTACCAACTCTGTCTCTGAGGTAGTACAGCTTAGCTCTGCGAACCTTACCGTGTCTTACGATCTCTACCTTTTCAACAGACGGAGAATGCAGAGGGAATACTCTCTCTACGCCACAGCCGTGTGCTACACGTCTTACTGTGAATGTCTCGTTGATGCCGCCGTGCTTCTTAGCGATAACTGTACCCTCGAATACCTGGATACGGAACTTATCGCCCTCCTTGATCTTAACGCCTACCTTAACGTAGTCGCCGACCTCGATTACGGGGGCTTCTGCCTTCATGCTGCTCTGCTCAATAAGTTTTAATGCGTCCATTTTTTCCTCCTAGACGTTTCGGATATTCTTAAGACCGACCTGTTCGAGCGATTTGCGCCAAGGGCTTACCTTGATCTCAGCGGACTATCCGTGATAATGTTTGGTGCAAGCACCTCGCATTAACTCACATCGAATGCCGTTTTTCACAAAAGGGCATACCGACGGATACTAAATGCTTTTCTATTATAACACTTTCAAACAAAAAAATCAAGTAGTTTTTTGCGAATTTTCTGACAAAATTACCTAAAAACTCAGATTTGTTATGTACAAATCGTCAAAACTATCGAGTATATCGGCAGAAACGTCTGCCGCTGCACTTATAAGGCTGTTCAGAGTCTCTGCTTTTCCGCTTTCGCTGAGACACGCTATTACTCCCTGCTCCGCCGAAACAGGGCTGGAATGCGCTCTTTTCCCAAGCTCTGCCGGCAGAACGCCAAGCTCCGCCAACCGTTTCACGCCATTATTTACAGTTACATCTCCCGCGAGGAAAGTCTCAACAGGAGTAGGATACCTTTTCAGGAAGCACTCGACCGCAGCGGCGGCCTTAGCTTTATCCGACTGCACGGCACGCACATCCTTCTGCGTGATATAATAATCCTCACCTATATAAAAGAGATCTCTGTCGGTCATGATGCCGTCCTCATCGAGTATTCCACGATCAAGCATTATCTTTACACTGTCAAGTGCGGCAGAGGCTGATATTCCGCAGCTGTCCTGATCTCCCGATACGATATAGCAGATCGCTCCATTATCCTCGCCGCTTACTTCATCAATGGCGCCGAATTCCCACGCTATACCGTCATCAAAAGCCGAGCCATCAAAGGCACCGGAAAGAGCAAATGATGCTATCTCCAGCTTTCCTTCCGTATAATATGCAAGATTCAGCGTGGAGCCGAAATCTGCGATAAATGTACCCTCGCTCATTGGCACAGTTGCAAGCATTGCCGCAAAACGACCGTCCGAATAGGCGCTGACAAAGGGCAGCACGGTGATCTCCACATCGGGGCGCAGGAACATATCCGTCGGGGAAAGCTCCTCTTCTATTGCCGTGGAAATATCCATTGGTGCGCAGCAGCCGATAGCAGTTATTGCACTGGACGGGATGCCATGCTCCCGCATAGACATAAAGATGAGCTTTGCAAGCTCTGCCGCGGCATTCTCGGCTGTGATATCGGCAATGACATAAACCGAGCGTGCAACTCTGCGTGACAGTGAACGGTCATAGAACACCGCTCTGATGCAGGATGATGTGATATCGCATGCAACAACGATATCCATGCTGTATTCGCTGCGATACTTTTCGTGATGATAGTAGGATGATCTCATGATTTCTCCTTAAATGAATATATTTTTTACGACAATTACAGTTATAATATATGGTATCAACTGCACAAAGAACAGATGTACGGTCATAGACAGCGACGAATATATTCTGCCCTCGGTATTAAAAAGCCTTGAAAGCGGAATTGTCCAGAAATACAACTTTGAAACAGTATGATTTTCCATCCTCTCGGAAGAATGTATCAGCAGACATATGAAGTATAATACAAAGCCTGTTAGATAGATATAAAAAGGAATACCGCCTGCAAATACAGCTCCGCACACGATCGCTGCGGATATGTATAACGCCCTTGAGATCAGCAGCACTATAAGCTCGCCTAATGTCGGCATTCCGTAGCCGAATGCAACTCCTTTTTTCTTCAGGAACGGAACGACTACACCACACAAGACAAGCATCAGAGCATACAGCGATATGAAAACAATCGAATTAATTGCTGCATATACAAAAATATTATCCAAAAGCGCTCCTCCTGTTTAAAACACTATCATATAGTATACCATATTTTTTCCGCAAAAGCAATGACAATAATTTTTCAAAATATATTGCAATCCGACAGCAGATTTGATATAATTAAATGGAATAAAAAAAGAAGGGTGATAAGCTTGAATCAGAAATTCAACCATCTTATAGATACGGAGGATTATTCCGTACACCAGTGGAACGCCATGATACGTCTTGCGCAGGATATCATGCGCCGCCCCGAAAGCTATTCGGAGAAGTGCAAGGGCAAGATAATGGCTACACTGTTCTACGAGCCATCTACAAGAACACAGATGAGCTTTCAGACCGCTATGATACGTCTCGGCGGCAGCATCATCGGCTTTGATAATCCCGGCAACTCCTCTGTTGCAAAGGGCGAGAACCTGAAAGATACTATAAAGATAGTAAGTAACTATGCGGATATCCTTGTTATGAGACATTCGCAGGAGGGCTCGGCAAAGGCTGCGGCTCTGAACGCTGAGTGTCCTGTTATCAATGCAGGCGACGGAGGACACCTCCACCCCACACAGACTCTCACCGATCTGCTTACTCTGCAGACCGAGATCGGCAGACTGGACAACCTCACCGTGGGACTTTGCGGCGATCTCAGAAACGGCCGTACCGTACATTCACTGCTCAAGACCCTCTCCTGCTATCCTAACAACAAGTTTGTGCTGATATCCACACCGCACCTTGCGCTGCCCTCCTACATTAAGGACATCCTCGTGGCTAGAGGCTGCGAGTTCCGTGAGGTTGCGACTATTGACGAGGCTATTCCCGAGCTGGATATGCTCTACATGACCCGCATTCAGCGTGAGCGCTTTGACAGTGTGGAGGAATACGAAAAGCAGAAGGGCGTTTACTGCCTTACAAAGGAAAAGATGACGCTTGCAAAGAGTGATATGATCGTTATGCATCCCCTGCCGCGTGTTGACGAGATCGCAGTTGAAGTGGACGATGATCCCAGAGCAAAGTATTTCGAGCAGGCAAACTACGGAATGTATGTGCGCATGGCTCTGATCCTCTCCACCCTCAACAACGAGCTGAGACCCAATGCGCTGCTTTCGGGTGCGATACACAAGGATGTGCGCTGTCATAATCCGAAGTGCGTGACACAGACGGAGCTTTACCTCCCCAACAGCTTCCGCACCTACGGAGATATCCTCATCTGCGAATACTGCGATGAAAGAACACTTATGAAATAACGAATATGCCGTGCATTTTCTGATGCACGGCATTATTTATGAATCATAACCTCCACTGAAGTGGTGATTTTCACTACTTGTAGTGCCGTTCTTGTCAGTCACGCTATTCAGCAAGCCGTGCGTCCGTCACGGAGGTCAGCCTGTCAGAGCCGTCATAGCCATAGCATGTGACATTGCCGTACTGATCGGTCTGACTTGTTACTCGTCCGTGTGAGTCGTACTCAGTGTGAACGCTCGTTCCGTCGGGCTTAGTAACGCTAGTGCGATTGCCGTTCAGGTCGTAGCCGTAGGTGTAGGTGTTGCCCTTATGTTAAGCATCGAAATTATATACATTAATAAAATCGCATAAACGCCTACATTCTTCTATAGCTGAATCACCATAAAGTCTAACCTCAAATATATGGTTTATAGATATAAAACACGCATTTGTTTGATCAAAGATGTATAATTCTTCCAAATCCCAATAGAAGTTCGAAAGTATAGCAATTAAGTCATCAGCCGGCAAAAAAATACACGCTGGAGAATCAACATCTTCCAAGATGAAATCATCAATTATAACGTAATATTCGCTATTGTTAAGAAGGTTTTTTAAAAATTCGGCATAGGTATTATGATCGCATTTTTTAATTTTACATTTAGCCAAACATTTTTGTGGAGAAACATTACTCCACAAATAGTGAATACTGTTTGTGTGAAAAGACCCATCTGAAACAACATCTAGGATCCTCTTTGCAATCAATAACGCCTCATCTTTATCCAAAATCCTCGAAATATAAAAGCTTTGACTGTATTTTAGCAAATCACGAAACAACATTTTAATCACCCCAAAACAGATAGTTAAATATTTTAAATTCAAAACAATGCCACGGTATTCTAGTCGGGGATAACATGCACTTACTTAACATATCCACCAGTGCAAAGCTAGCAACAATTCCTGCCTCTTCTTTTAAGGCACCACCATCAATTAATGTGTCATATGCAACTCTAATATGTTGAAACAAAGTGATATGTTGAAACAAAGTGCCTGTATCTCTACAGGCACTTATAATTTTATGATTTAGCCGAGAACGCTCAGCAGCACACCTGCCGCAACAGCTGAACCGATAACACCTGCAACGTTTGGACCCATAGCGTGCATCAGCAGGAAGTTGGAGGGGTTAGTCTCCTGACCTACCTTCTGAGATACACGGGCAGCCATAGGAACTGCGGAAACACCTGCGGAGCCGATCAGAGGATTGATCTTGCCACCGCTGATGAGGTACATCAGCTTGCCAAGGAGCAGACCACAAGCAGTACCAACGCTGAATGCGATCAGACCGAGAGCAATGATAAACAGTGTCTTAGGAGTGAGGAAGTTTCCTGCAACTGCTGTAGCACCAACTGTTGTTCCGAGGAAGATGGTGATGATATTCATAAGCTCGTTCTGAGCTGTCTTTACAAGTCTATCACAAACGCCGCTCTCCTTCATCAGGTTACCAAGCATCAGCATACCAACGAGGGACGCCGCATCGGGTACGATAAGCGCAACGATAACGGTAACAGCAATGGGGAATACGACCTTCTCGATCTTGGAAACCTGTCTGAGCTGACCCATCTTTACAGAGCGCTCCTTCTCAGTGGTGAGCAGTTTCATAATGGGAGGCTGGATAACAGGAACAAGAGCCATGTAGGAATATGCAGCTACAGCGATGGAGCCGAGCAGCTGAGGTGCAAGCTTGGATGTAAGGAAGATTGCAGTAGGACCATCAGCACCACCGATGATAGCGATGGAAGCAGCTTCCTTCAGTGTGAAGTCTGCAAGACCAGTGAGGTTGATAAGGCAGGCACCGAGGAATGTAAAGAAGATACC
>JAZKZL010000223.1:0-1230 GCA_045612645.1 Oscillospiraceae bacterium | reverse complement strand
ATGCACAGGTAAAGTGCAGGTTGATTCAAACGGTGAAAACGCTATTGCCATCGGCGGCGGAAAAAACGCCAATGGATCTGCTATACGGATACTGGCAGGCGATCTGCGAGTTGAGACATCAGGCGGTAACTGCGTAGGCATCGGTAATTTTGATGGTAACAGCTATGTGGACATCACCACCTGCATCTGCAACATCGAATGCTCTGCGACAAATTCCGTTGCCATCGGCGCACTAAACGGAAACGCAAATCTCTACATCGAAAACGTTTTGATGAACATTACCGAATCGGGTGTAAACCTCTGCGGCATAGGCGTAATGAACAAGGGCGACGGCAAGATATTCCTCACAGACTGCACGGTAAAATGCGATATGCACGGCAGATCCATCCTGTGCATGGGAACAGATAAAGGCGATATCGATACCGTTATTTCTTCCCTTTCAGCAAACTTCTACTGCGAGGGCGGAAGCGTTCTTGGCATCGGCGACACAGGCGGCGACGGCAATATCAACATCCGTGACGCCACCATCGATATGCTGTTCCTCACAGGCGCCGGCATCGGCATCTGCAGCAAGAATGGTGCTATCACTACAGAAAATATTATACAGAACATAGCTATAAATCCCTGACAAATAACTAAAAAATACCGCAAAGCATCTCACTTTGCGGTATTTTTCTATTCTTCGGAAGCTACAAGGCATTTTCTTTTCCACACGCCGCTCTTATATCGGATAAGGCTCATCGCAGCAGTAAGCACCCATGTAAGGCAGGTGGTTCCCCATACTGCCCAGTAACCCACGCCCGGGATATGCACGAGTATTGCGGCGAAGCCTATTCTGCCGACTACCTCCGCAACTCCGTTGAGCAAAGCAAATCCCACGTCGCCTGCACCATTCAGCATACCTCGGGTGATGTGGATAAGACCAAGAGGGAAATAGAACAGCGAAGATAGCTTCAGTGCCTTCTCGCCGATATCAAGCACGGCAGGCTCATCAACGAATACGCCTATTATCTGCCTGCTGAACAGCATAAAGAGCGTAAGCATAAGCAGCGAAAAGCCTAATCCTACCAACACACAGCGGTGATAGCCTTTGACGGCTCTTTCACGCTTACCTGCGCCGATATTCTGCCCTGCGAAAGTGGATATCGCCACATTCAGCGACGCAAACGGCTGCTGCACCAGCTGCTCCACACGCATGGAAGCAGTATACGCCGCCATTACATCCTCATT
>JAZKZL010000222.1:0-2003 GCA_045612645.1 Oscillospiraceae bacterium | reverse complement strand
CTTGACATCATCGCCGCCGTCAACAGGAGCAAAGCCGCCCATCTTTCTAATCTCATTCACGCTCATTGCGCCCGCAGGGACAGCAACTTGCATATAAGAGATTTTTTGAGCTGTACTCATAAAGATGATGTCAGACGGATACAGCACAATCTCATTGCCATGCGCAAACTCTCGCTCAGACACCATGCATTTTGTCATTGCCTGACCAAGAGAGATGATGTCAGGCTCAAGCGCGCGCTCATAATAGGCCTGTTTCTGATCCGATGTGTAATCACCATTGAGGATCGGAATACTTGCACCATTCGCACGGGCAATCGTCTGATAGAAAAACTTGAGCGTTTCCGCATCGATCAACTTTACATCACGCGGCATTGCTGTGTAATCCGTCTTGAGATCAGCAAACAGGATGCCGCTCTCATTGTTCTTGAGCCTGTCAACAAACTCCTGCCGCTTTTTCTCTGTTGCATCATCGTCAAGATATGTGTTGACACGCACAATGCCGTTGACCTGACAGCTACACTCCATCGCTTTTGCAATGCCTTGACACAGCTTGTCATATGTGCTAAGGACATCAAGCAGACCTCTGTTGTCATTGCCGCCGCTGATCGAGCCGCCGAAATAATCATTGACACCATAATCTTTGCGCCAATGGATCACATCAGAGGCAGGCAGCGTGACCTTGTACCCGCTCGCAAATGTCATCTCAATGTACATCTTGTTTGCCGCATCGATCTTGTATGTGACAGTATGCGGCTTGAGAGGATATAAGCCTGTATAATGCTTGTATCCACCCTGCGTCCAGTAATACTCAGGATAGATATAGCTGTTTTTGTTCAGCTCAAGCAGGATCGTGATCTTTTCCAGAAAATCCGCTGTTGTCATCAGCTCATTCGGGCGCTTAAGCACGCGTGCAATGCTTGTGTCATGCAAAACACTCTGCTTGCCATCCTTTGTGCGGATGTGGCGCGGATCAAGCTTTTTCATCTCATTTGCCTTGCAGCGGATGCTCTCAACAACAATATCCGATGCATAGATGTTGTTGCCAAAATCCGTAAACATAGGCGTGTAGCCAGTCATTGTCGGCGCAACGCTCAGCCCGTTTTTACTTTTCGGCTTGAAAATGTCCAACAGTCCCAAACCTTGTCACCCCTCATCGCATATATTTTTGATACTCCGATTTATAGCGCCGCAGCACCTCATACAAGATGTTGCAAGTCACAGCTCCATCAATGCGCTTGCTTGCCTGATTGTTGATCTTGACCGCAAGCACGCGCCCCAGATTGTCAACTTGCATCGATGCGTTACCAAAGCACCACTTGTCAACAGGATTGCCGCCGTAATTGATGAGGCGTGCTTTCAGATCAGCCTCTACCAATCGCATTGCATTGCTCAGTGTTGCCGCGTTCTGCTGTATGACCTCAGTTGCAAAGCCGTACTCCTCACAGCGATTGACAAAATCCTTTGCAAAACGCTGATCGTATCCGCACATGATGACGCGGATGCCGTAATTTTTCTTTAGGCTTGCGATCCAGTCAGCAACTTGCGTCAAGTCATTATCATTGCCCTCACAAATTGTCAAATATCCTGCCTTTGCCCATTCCTTGTAAGCCGCGCCCGCTTGCTTATCGTCTGCATTTTGCAGCTTGCTTTCTGGTATCCAATAATGAGAAAACACATACTTTGTGTTGTCCTCAGGACGCATGATGAGTATTTTGCAGTTTGTCAAGTCTGTTGTTTCAGCCAAGTCAACCGCAGCCAGAGCATAACAATCACGGAAGTCATCAAAGCTGTACGCCTGCTGCGGATAATCATAGTCCTCAGGCAGAAGCCACGCCTCCGCGCTGTTTTGCGGGATATTAAAATCCTTGCAGAGCAGATGGATGCGTGATCCCTTGTCAAACTTTGCAACCTCGATGTCACGCCGCAGCTTTGCCGTTTTCTTTACGCCGTAGCGGATCGATGGATTGCTTTTCTCCCATGTTGCCTCATTCTGCCAAATCTCC
>JAZKZL010000221.1:0-3488 GCA_045612645.1 Oscillospiraceae bacterium | reverse complement strand
GCCTTTCGGCGTGACAGCTTATTTATTATATCACATCTTTTCGAGTTTGTCAAGTACTTTTTTCAAATTTTTTGAACTTTTTTCTCGACTCTCTTTCGAGGTGATCGCCGCTTTTCAGCAGCCTGTCTATTATATCACATCCAGAACTCTTTGTCAAGTACTTTTTTGAAATTTTTCAAAAAAGTTTTTTCGAAGTTTTCTGTGTTGTGTCGTCAGACAGCTTTTGTATTATACCACTGTCAAATCATTTTGTCAAGCGTTTTTCCGACATTTTTTGCAACTCTGTGAAAAATGGTAACACTCTGCTACTTTTCAACATGTTTTATGAGCAGCTTGCACAAGCCAATGCCAACAAATGCCTTTCTACAGCGCCCTCCATTGACAATATCTTTTCATTGTGATAAACTATATCTCGCGAATAATATATAAAGGATGTGTAGAATTGAATAACTCGCTAACCAAAGAAAACAAACTGGGCACCATGCCAATAAAGCAGCTCGTCGCCTCAATGGCATTGCCGCTGATCATATCTAACCTTGTCCAGGCTCTTTATAATATAGTGGATAGCATTTTTGTCGCGCAGATCAACGAAAACGCAACAAAAGCAGTTTCCCTCGCCTTTCCTATACAAATGCTTATAATCGCAGTTGCAGTAGGTACAGGAGTCGGTATGAGCAGCCTTATGTCCCGTAAGCTCGGAGAGAAAAACTTTAAAGACGCAGGAACCGCTGCGAATCAGGGCTTCTTCCTTGCAGCCTGTGGAGCTCTGCTGTTTTTCATATTCGGTTTATTCTTTGCCGAACCCTTCTTCACAGCAACCACCGATAACGCCGAAATATGCGAAATGGGTAGCTCATATTTAAAGATATGCTGCTGCGCTTCTCTCGGCGTATTCGTGCAGATTAACACCGAAAGAATACTCCAAGGCACTGGAAATGCCACATGGAGCATGATCCTCCAGATCATTGGCGCTGTGACTAATATAATAATGGATCCCATTCTGATATTCGGTTATCTTGGATTCCCTGCAATGGGCGTTTCAGGTGCAGCCATCGCCACTGTGTGCGGACAGACCGTTGCTGCCATCCTTGGTATCATCGTAGTAACCCGCAAAACCAAAGAATTCAAGATCTCACTCAGACAGATGCTCCCTAACGGCCGTATGATACTTACAATATACCAAGTCGGATTCCCTTCTATAATAATGCAGGCACTGAACTCGGTCATTCTTACGGTGATAAACTCTCTGCTCATGCCTGTATCCGAGCTTTCCGTCTGGATTTTCGGAGTATATTTCAAGATCCAGAGCTTTGTATTTATGCCGATATTCGGTCTTAACAATGGTATCATCCCCATCATTGCCTACAATTACGGTGCGCGTAACCGAAAAAGGATTATGGAAACACTTCGCATCTCCTTAGTATTTGCGCTTGTTGTCATGGCGCTTGGTACTTTAATGTTCTGGACTATCCCCGAACTCCTCCTCGGAATGTTCAACCCGACGGAAGAGACTCTGAAAGCAGGCTGCGAAGCATTCCGCATCATTTCCGTCAGCTTTATATTCTCTGGTGTAGCAATCGTCTGCAGCGGAACCTTCCAGGCACTGGGTAAGGGATTCTCCAGCCTACTTATCTCCGCCATACGTCAGGCAATAGTCCTTCTTCCGATATTTATCGTTCTTCTTTATACGATCGGACCTGCAGCAGTGTATTACAGCTACCCTGCCGCCGAGTTTGTTGCGGCAGCGCTGTCAACGCTCATCATGATCCGTACTTATCGCAAGCAGATCGCACCGCTTGCCGACTAATAATTGAGCATATAAACAGTATCTAGTAAAAACGCACAAACTTGTTGTGCGTTTTTATTTATTTGTAACGATTTTGTGTTTTCCATCTAGTGTTTTCTTGAACTTCGTGCTATTATTATAATTGTATAAATATGTAATCCATTTCAGCGAGGTATAAAACTATGAAAAAAAGACTGACTTGTATATTAACAGCAATAGCAGCAAGCCTATCTATGTCCGGCTGCTACTTCTTCCCTGCCGAAGAAGAACTTCTCGAGCCGCCCACAGTCCCTATTGAAGACGTTGCCTATTCCACCTACACCGCAAAGGTAAAGGATATCGCAAGCCAGACGTTGGCATCGGGATATATCACCAGTAAGGTGGATTTCAACTGCGGATTCCTCGAGGGCGGCGGAATCCTCAAAAAGATATATGTAAATGTGGGCGATTTCGTCAAAGAGGGCGATCTTATCGCAGAAATCGATACAGGCAACCTCGATTATCTTTATGAGCAGCAAAAGCTCATCGTAGAAAAGGCACGTCTGAAGTATCTCTCCACAGGCAGCGCTACCGATAAGCTCGATTACGAGATGGAACAGAACACGCTCACCGAGTATGAACGCCAGATGGCATACTCCCACCTGTACGCAGGCATGGATGGCCAGATCTGCTTCATACAGGACATGAAGCCGGGAGATACCGTGACTGCATATAAGACTATTATAAAGATAGCTGACCCCACTAAGCTGTTTGTGAAGTACACTTCTTCCACTCTCAGAGCATTCCCGCTCAATCAAGAAGTGACCATCACCGTGGACGGCATGGAATACAAGGGTTATGTGTCCAAAACTCCAACCGATATGATCGAAGGCATCTACGATCAGTACGAGGAACTTTCCTCTAACACTGACTCGATCTTCTGCGAATTTACAGGCGAGATCCCCAGCTATCTCACCATCGGCAAGCTTGCCGATATTGCCGCTATATATGAGGTCCACGAGAACGCCATCGTAATCTCCAAAAATCTCATCAAGACCGACGGCGACCGCACATATGTTACCATCCTCGACGAAAACGACAACAAAAAAGAAGTCGATGTGACTGTGGGCATACAGAACGCTACAGAAGCCGAGATACTCACAGGACTCAAAGAAGGCGACAGAGTAGTAGTCCGCTGATACTCTTCTGATATTTTCATAAACATATAATCGGAGGTATGGTTTGTTAACACTTCTTTTAAGGAAAATGCGCAATACCAAATGGATGGTGCTGTGCCTTTTCATAGGATTTTTGCTTGCGGCAGGTATGATGAGTACCGTGCCCATATACATGGACGCTTCCCTACAGCGCATTCTCATAAAAGATATGCAGTCTTATCAAGAGGCCACCGGTCTTTATCCGGGCTCTTATGTAGTCTCCACCACTCTGCAGATGAAAGCATCTCAGGATGAGCGTCTTTCCACCTTAGAAAATCTCACCACACTTGTTGAACAACGCACATCGGCAATAGATATGCCCCGTGCCAACAGCAAGACTATTCTGCTCGACAATTATGTTTACCTTCTCGCCGCATCCAACACCAGAGTGAAAATGATGGCGATAGATAATGTCGAAGATCATATAACCATAATCGAAGGCAGAATGTATGAACCCGGCAGAGCGACCGATGGCAGCTACGAAGTAATATGCAACGAAGAATGCC
>JAZKZL010000220.1:0-1962 GCA_045612645.1 Oscillospiraceae bacterium | reverse complement strand
TTTACTTACAGCGACTACAAGCGAAGAAATCATCTGTACAACGGCTGGCGTTTTTGGGGTGTGCTGGCGTTCCTTTCAGTGTTCATGGCGTATTTCGTTATAGACCTGCTTGTGACACAGACATATTTTCCGCTGTATGTGTTGATATTCGGTGCAGTGTTGACGGCTGTGTATCTCACTGTGCATTTTATGCAGCTGAAAGCTGCATACAGGAAGTCGTTATTATGTGCAGAGCCTCTTGTCGTTACCGGTTTTTATAGAGATAGGCTGGAGCAGGAGAGCGCAGAGGGTGTTCTGTCTGCGGAGTATGCTCTGCTGTACGGCATTATCGAAACACATAATGACTACTTTTTCATGGTGACGAAAAAACAGGCTATAGCGGTTGCAAAGCGTGATTGCTCCACAGAGCTTAGCAGCCATATCGCTATGCTTATAAATAAGCGCAGAGCCGAAGAAAAGTCGGTCGGAAAATGGCGGCACAGTAGCATCATGGCAGTTGCGTTGGGTGCATTTCTTGCTGTTGGTGCGGCAATGATACTGGAGATGGTAGATGCGCATGTAAACAGAGAGCCTACAAAACACATGGTTCGCAAGCCCGTGATCTACCTCTATCCCGAAGAGAAAATAGGTGTAACGGTGAAATTGGATATTGACGGTGAGCTTACCTGCACATATCCCGAGTATAACGGCGGCTGGAATATCACCGCTCTGCCCGATGGAACGCTGTATGATGAAAGCGGCAGGGAATATGACAGCCTTTTCTGGGAGGCTCAAGCAGATATGGAGTTTGATTTTTCTGAGGGCTTCTGCGTAAAAGGCGAGGACACAGTGGAGTTCCTGCAATGGGCGTTGGATGAACAGGGGATGACGCAACAGGAGAGCAACGATTTCATCCTTTATTGGTTACCGTATATGCAGGATAACGAATACAATGTAATTGCTTTTCAAAGTGATAGCTACACTGATATAGCAGTGCTGCATATTACGCCTAAGCCCGATAATATCAAGCGGATATTCATGGCGTATTATCCCAGTGAAAAATATGTGGATATCGCTGAGCAGCAGCTTGATGGCTTTGAGCGCAAGGGCTTCACCGTAGTGGAGTGGGGCGGCGCAGTTACAGAATAAAGAAACTAAGGAGACCACTATGAAGATAATGGCAGTAGATTACGGCGATACCCGCACGGGACTCGCTATGTGCGATAAGAGCGAGTTTCTCGCATCACCCCTTAAGATAATCACCATGAAGGATTTTGACCGCTGCGTGGAAATGGTGGCGGAGGAAGTAAAGCTGAATAAGGCGGAGATGGTGGTGGTGGGAAATCCCATTAACATGAACGGTACATATGGTCCTCGTTCCGAGAAATGCTGCCTTTTTGCGGAGAAGCTCCGCGAGCTTGTGGATGTTGAGGTGAAGATGTGGGACGAGCGTTCCTCCACCGTATCTGCCATCGGCATCATGAACGAGAATAACAAGCGCGGAAAGAAACGCAAGGAGACCCTCGACGCAGTGGCAGCGGCGATCATTCTTGAAAGCTATCTCGCATATCGCAAGAATCATCCCGAGACATAATTAAAGAGACGGTGAAAGCCGTCTTTTTTGTTTGGGGGTAATAGGAATTTGTTATGCTCTTTGCTGTGTGGCTTTACCGCCACTTAGACGATATGTAGTCGCAAGGGTAGGGGTCAAACCTGCGGTTTACCCCTACTACCCCTATCCCTTTAGTTCCGCACACCGCTGCGCTGTGCGGCGATATTAAGGGGATAGGTTTATCGTGTCTGATTGTAGCTTTTAGTTATATTGCACTTCGGAACTCTCCTTTTAACTTCGTGGTGCAGATTGACCTATCTAAGCGTTACGGCTAGCCGCATAGCTTTTGACGTGGCTTTTGATTGATTTGTTATGTGTGTTTTCTATGCCCTTTGCGGTGTGGCTTTACTGGCGCTTAGACGAAATGTAGT
>JAZKZL010000219.1:0-20140 GCA_045612645.1 Oscillospiraceae bacterium | reverse complement strand
GGGGATGCCTGCCTTGGAAAGGTCAGCAGCGCCTCTGAAGGAGCCGTCGCCGCCGATAACTACGATGCCGCAGATGCCCAGCTCTTCGCACTTCTCCTTAGCCTTCAGAACGTATTCCCAATCCTTGAACTCCTTGCAGCGTGCGGTAAAGATCTCTGTACCGCCTCTCTGGATGATATCGGATACTGCGCGAGCGTCCATGTCGAAAACGTCGCCGTTGAGCAGACCGTTGTATCCACGGCGGATGCCGATTACCTTAAAGCCCTTGTCGATTGCTGTTCTTGTAACTGCACGAACTGCAGCGTTCATGCCTGGTGCGTCGCCGCCGCTTGTTAAAACACCGATTGTTTTCTGCATCTTAATTTCTCCATTTCTGACAGGCTTGAAGCCTGATTTTATTTCACTGCACTGTGGCGCAGTTTTATTCAAATTATATTTTACTACAAAACGCCCGTGATAGTCAAGAGATTTTTGTGTTTTAGTTTAGTTACTTTATGATAATGTTGCTTTTTCCACAAATTTTAGCAAGATTTGCGGTCAAATCTGTACATATTCTGATACCGCGCAGACCGTTTATGCTCACCACCTTGCGGCTGTCCATATAGCAGAGCCTTACTGCAGACATTCCTGTATATCTGTTCAATAGCTCGGTCACTGCGGATATGCGCTGCATATCGTTGGAGCGGACATTGATGTACAGTGTGCGATGTTGAGTTTCGGGCAGAGTTGCCGCAGGGAATACCGCTTCTGCCAGCAGCTTCGGGGCGTCGTCTTTGGCGGATATCCTTCCCCGTATAAGCAGCGCCTCTCCTGAAAGCAGCATTCGGGAGCAGCTGTCATAAAGCTCGGGAAATATCACGCATTCCATGCTGCCGCTGCTGTCCTCAAGTTGTGCGAATGCCATTGTTCTGCCGGATTTTGTGGTGTGCTTTTTCAGGGCGGTTATAATGCCAAGAACAGAAATGGCTGAGTTTTCTCTGTTAGCATCGGCGATATAGCAGCAATCCTCGGGCGCACGGGAAAGGTAGCTGTCCGCGGGATGTCCTGAGATATATAGCCCGATCATTTCGCGTTCAAACATAAGTCGCTGTGTCAGTGAAAACTCATCCACATCAGAGAAGATGATATCTTCCTCGGCTGTTTCGGCGTTTTCAAATAGATCAAGCTGTCCGCTTGCGGAGCGGTCATATTCCGTCTGTGCGAAATCCAGCAGTTTATCAATAGCCAGCATGAGCTGATGGCGATTCTGTGGAAAAGCATCAAATGCGCCACTCTTTATTAAAGCCTCCATATAGCGGCGGTTGTTATCATGTGGTGCAAGACGGTTGCAAAAATAGGTTACGGAATTATACAAATCGTTATTTCTTTCTGATATTATACTGTTTATGAAGCCTTTTCCCAGGTTTTTTATTGCTAACAGGCCGTATCTTATGTTGTCTCCCTCGACGGAGAAACCGGCAAAGCTTTTGTTTATATCAGGCGGCAGCAGCTTGACACCGTTATCCGAGAGGTCGTTGATATATTCTACCATCTTATCCGTCCAGTCAAGAACACTGGTGATGAGAGCGGTCATATATTGCAGATAATAATGCTTTCTGAGGTACGCTGTCTGATAGGCAACGGTAGCATAGGCTGCGGCGTGAGATTTGTTGAATGCGTATGACGCAAACGAGGACATTTCATCGAAGATCTCATTTGCCACATCCTCAGAGACACCGTTTGCGATCGCGCCGCAGTTGGATTCTGTTCCATAAACGAATGCGCTGCGCTCTTTTTCCATAACATCGTGCTTTTTCTTTGCCATAGCACGGCGCACAAGATCTGCCCTGCCGTAGGAATATCCGCCGATCACACGGCATATTTGCATTACCTGTTCCTGATAGACTATACAGCCGTATGTTACGGATAGAATATCCTTCAGCAGCGGGTGGCGGTATGCTATCTCTTGAGGTTTTTTGTGTCTGTTTTCGATATAAGTGGGAATGGACGCCATAGGTCCCGGGCGGTAGAGTGAAAGTGCAGCGGTGAGATCCTCGATACTTTCGGGTTTTAGCCGCTGCAGAACGCTTGTCATGCCGTCACTCTCGAACTGGAATACGCCCATTGTTTTGCCTGCGGAAAGCATGGAAAAGACTTCGGCGTCATGCTCGTCGATATCTTTAACGCGGAAGTCGGGATCGTTTTTCTGAATAAGCTTTTCGGCATTTTTGATGACGGTAAGGTTACGCAGGCCGAGAAAATCCATTTTCAGCAGACCGAGTTTTTCAAGGATTCCCATGGTGTACTGGGTGACTGTTTCGCCGCTGTCTGTCTGCAGCGGAACATATTCTGCCGCAGGGTCGCGGGTGATGACGATTCCCGCCGCATGGGTGGTGGCGTGGCGGGGCATACCTTCGATCTCCTTTGCTATGCTGACAAGGGAGCGTATCTCGGGTTTTTCGGCGCAGAGCTTTGCAAGCTCGCCGTGCTGAGCTTCTTCTTCAAGTGTGGAGCGGAAATGCGGGATGAGCTTTGCAGCGGCGTCTGCGGATGCGTGTGGTATTCCAAGCACTCTTGCGGCGTCACGCAGGGCGCCCCGTGCCTTCATTGTATCGAAAGCAATGATCTGTGCCACATGGTCAGCGCCATATCTTCTGCGCACATACTCGATTACTTCCTGTCGGCGTTCGTTGCAGAAATCAATATCGAAATCAGGCATGCTGATGCGTTCGGGGTTAAGAAAACGCTCGAACAGCAGATTGTATCGTATCGGGTCGATATCCGTGATACCCATGCAGTAGGCACATAGACTTCCTGCACCCGAGCCTCTGCCCGGTCCGACAGGGATATCCTGTTTTTTCGCATAGCGTATAAAATCCCAGACTATGAGATAGTAATCCACAAACCCCATCTTTTCAATGATGCCAAGCTCGTACTCAAGGCGCGAGGTGATATCGTCGGAAAGCGCTCCGTATCGTTTGCGAGCGCCGTTAAACACCATCCTGCGGAAATAGGCAGGGTTATCATCTACTCCCTCTGATGTGAATCGAGGCAGACGGGTGACGCCGTATTCGAAGTCGAAACCACACTGGGCTGCGATCTTTTCGGTGATATCAAGTTCTTCCTCGGAGAAATACCGGCGCATCTCATCGTGGCTTTTCAGATAATATTCTTCGGTGGGCAGCGCGTGGCTGTCGCTGTCTTTCAGCTGTTTGTTTTGTCCTATACAGTAAAGCACACGCTGGGTGCGGCTGTCTGAGCGAGAAATATAGTGAACATCATTTGTTGGGCAGAGGGGTATATCACTCTGCTTTGAAAGCTCCCGTAGCTGCACTACAAGAGCGGTTTCGGGGTCTGTGGAGTGGTTCATGGTTTCAAGATAGAAACCATCCGCATAGATACTGCGATACCATTTCGCTTCAGAGAGTGCATCCTGATACCTGTTCTGCATCAGCAGGCGGGGGATCTCTCCGTTTATGCAGCCTGAGAGGGCAATTATCCCTGCGCTGTATCGGCGCAGCATATCCTTATTGCAAATCGGAATGCTGCAGGTGCTGTTCAGTGAAGCGTCAGATACAAGGCGGCAGAGATTCTGGTATCCCTTATAGCTTTTGCAAAGCAGGGTGAGATGATAAGGTTCAGCCATGCGGTTGGAACGGACAGTGTGGCTGCCTTGGGCTACATATACTTCGCAGCCTATGATCGGCTTTATGCCTGCGGCCTTGCAGAGATCATAGAACTCTACCGCCCCGTAAAGCACTCCATGATCCGTTATAGCGAGAGCGGTCTGCCCAAGCTCCTTTGCACGCTGAACAAGCCTGCTCAGGCGGCAGGCGCCGTCAAGCAGGCTGTATTCGGTATGCACATGAAGATGGACAAATGACATGATAACGCTCCTTACGGGTTCTTATTACTATTATACATTATTATTGCCGTATTATCAAGAGAAAACAAAAACCCTGCTCGATGAGCAGGGTCGTGTTATGAGAAAATTACTCAGCAGTGTAGGGGATAAGAGCGATCTGTCTTGCTCTCTTGATTGCTGATGTGAGCTCTCTCTGGTGGTATGCACAGCAGCCTGTTACTCTTCTGGGAAGAATCTTAGCACGCTCTGTCATGCACTTTCTCAGCTTTGCTACATCCTTGTAGTCGATGAACTCAGCCTTTTCAGCGCAGAACTGGCAAACCTTTTTTCTGGGACGCTTAACGGGATGAGCAGATCTCTCAAACTTTTCAGCCATGGTACTTAACCTCCTTATAGTATAGGTAAAACGGTATTTTGTTCATTAGAACGGGTAGTCGTCGTCAGACTCCATTGCAGAGAAGTTGCTTGCCGGAGCTGCGGGTGCAGCAGCGGGAGCCATATCATACTGAGGAGCCGACGGTGCAGGTGCGCTGTAGGAGTTGTTGTTATAGGAATCGCTATAAGAACCTCCCTGCGCCTTTTCGCCTGTGAAGCTAACGCGGTCGGCAACTATTTCGTACCAGGTACTGGGGTTGCCGTTCTTATCGGTGTAATTTCTGGTGTTGAGTTCGCCTTCGATCATTATCATGCGACCCTTGGAGAAATAACGGTTTACAAACTCCGCCTGCTGACGCCATACAACAATGTTGAAGAAATCGGACTTTCTTTCCTCTCCCTTCTGCTGAAAACGTCTGTCTACTGCAATGCGGAAAGAAGCAACGTTGACGCCAGTGGGTGTTGTCTTGAATTCAATATCGTTTACGATACGACCCATCATGATAACCTTGTTAAACATAAATACACCTCCCGATAAACTTCGCTTTGATTATGCGCCCTGCTTGAGAACTACGATAGAACGCAGAACGCCATCAGTGATGTTGATGACACGCTCCAGCTCAGCGGGGAAATCAGGCTTGGACTCGAAGTTGTACAGAACGTAGTAACCTTCGGACTCATAGTTGATCTCGTATGCGAGCTTTCTCTTGCCCCACTCGTCGATCTCGCCGAGTGTACCGTTTTCCTTGATAAGGTCAGCGAACTTAGCTGTGAGAGCCTTGATCTGATCCTCGTCCTTCTTGAGAGAGAAAACGATTATTGCCTCATACTTTTCTGTGATCTTTGCCATTTATAAAGCACCTCCTTCTGGATTATATCCCGCACCCTGTGTGCGAGAAAGGAGTTAAGGTCGTAAAAGCCTTAACTATGTTATTATATCAGATTCAAAACTGCTTGTCAAGCATTGATTGGGACATTTAAAGCGGATTTTTTGGTTTTTTTATGTTAAAATTGCATATATTAATTGTGTGGGCATACTATTAAATATTATATTTATCTGTTGCATTCTGTCAAATGATGTGGTAAAATGAGCTTAAGAAAGAATCAAGAATGGAAGGTAATTATCATGGGAAGCCTCTCACTTCGGGAAAAATTCAGCGGATGTCTTCTAGGTGGCGCTCTGGGAGATGCGCTTGGATATCCTGTTGAGTTTATGGATATCGATGAGATAATGCGAAGCTACGGGCGTAACGGCATCACCGCTCCTAAGCGCGATAAAGAAAAGGGCGTTGCGCTTATATCAGACGATACACAGATGACCTTGTTTACGGCAGATGGAATCATCGCCGCTGACAGACTAGGCGGTAAAAACGAGGCTGCAAGCTATACTACATACGTTTTCTATGCATATCAGCGATGGCTGTATACGCAGGAAAAGCTGCTTGCCAGTCGTGAATACAGCCATGTGCTGGAGAAGGATGGCGTTTTTTCCGATAAGCTCTTAAAGGCAGACGGAATTTGCAGCAGACGTGCTCCGGGAAACACTTGCATTTCTGCGTTGGAGGGAGCGGCAAACCACAATTACGGCAGATTTGTCAATAAGATAAATAACAGCAAAGGCTGCGGCGGAGTTATGCGTGTAGCCCCTGCAGGTCTGTATTTTTTCCGTGACAGCGAGAGGGCGTTCCGCATGGCGGCTGAGTTTGCGGCTATAACTCATACTCATCATACAGGTTATCTTGTCGCAGGTGCGTTTGGTGCTATGATCGCAGAGCTTGTCTGCGGTGCAGATGTTGCACAGGCGCTGGATGTGGCGCTGTATATCCTTAAAGACTACGAAGGCTGCATGGAGACTTACCGTGCGCTGGATCACGCGAGAGCTTTAGAGGCGTCCGATATACCGCCTATGGATGCGGTGCGCCGTCTTGGCGCCGGATGGATAGCCGAGGAGGCTTTGGCTATCGCTGTGTACTGCGCTCTGTGCCATAGTGGCAGCACTGAGAATGCGCTGAGGCTTGCGGTTAATCACAGCGGCGACAGTGACAGCACGGGCGCTATATGCGGCAATATCATGGGCGCGATGTATGGGGAGCGCGGCTTGCCGAAACGCTGGCTGAAGAAACTGGAACTCTGTGATGTGATAAGAGAGGTATCTGAAGTGCTGTGCGCATGCACGGAAGATTCGTTAAGTATATAGCTTAATAATGGGAATTTAGTTAATTTGCACATAACCATGTTGAGAAATTCTACACCGCAAATCGCACTAAATTCCCATTTTTATCTGTTTTGTTGCGACACGGCGCTTGAAAAATAAGCGTTTTTGTGATATAATTTATATGCTCAAAAACGGTATTGGGTGAACTATGCCCATCAGCACCCGTTAAATCAGTTGCAATTCGATTGCAAGGGGAATGGAGGTTATCCGGTGAAAAAATTCTCGTATACAGCCACCGATGTCAGCGGTAAGATCGTCCGTGGAACCGAAGTGGCAGAGGATTATCAGGATCTTCAGCAAAGGCTGAAGGAACGAAATCTTTACGTTACAAAGTATCGTGATCACGGTGCGCGTGAGGCGGTGGACGTAAAGTACAAGTTCAAGACTAAGGATGTATCGTTTATAAGCAGACAGCTTGCTTCTATGACATCTGCGGGTCTTTCGCTTGTAAGAGCGCTGCATATTCTTATGGAGCAGCAGGAGAACAAGAAGGCTAAGGCAGTACTTCTTGATATCTATGAGGAGGTACAGAAGGGTAAATCGTTCTCCGATGTTCTTTACTCAAAGCCCGGCGTATTTCCGGATATGTTTGTCAGCATGGTTTCTGCGGGTGAGGCGTCCGGTACACTGGATCAGATCCTTAACCGAGTAGCTGACCATTTCGCTAACGCAAACAAGACAGGTAACAAGGTAAAGAGTGCAATGATCTATCCTATGGTTCTGCTGGTTATGATCATCGCTGTAGTTATCCTGATGTTCACAATGATCCTTCCTCAGTTCGGAAGTACGATGGCAGAGGAGGATATGAATGGTTTGAGCAGAGCAATGATGAAGATCTCTGACTCGATGATCAATTACTGGTATGTATACATCATCGTTGCTGCACTGATCTTTATGTTCTTCTGGGTAGTGAACAGAATACCGGCAGCAAAGCTCAAGATGGATGAGATGCTGCTGAAGATTCCTAAGGTCGGCAAGCTGATGTCCACCATCTACACAGGACGTTTTGCTAGAAACATGGCTAACCTTTACGGTGCAGGTCTGCAGCTGGTTGACTGCATTGATAAGTCTGTGGCGGTTCTCGGCAATACATATGTTAAGAAGCGCTTCGCTGAGGCTATTGACAATATCAAGCTCGGTGAGAGTATGTCCAAGGCAATAGAAAAGACTGAGATATTCGAGGGCATGTTTACCTCGATCATATTCGTCGGTGAGGAATCCGGTACGCTGGATACCATCCTCAACAAGGCTGCCGATTACTACGATGAAGAAGCGGATTCCGCTATCGGTAAGCTGGTAGGACTGATGGAGCCTGCGATGATCATCGTCATGGGTGTTGTTATCGGTCTGGTACTGGCTGCACTGTTCCCCATGATGTACGGCGGAATGGGCGTCGCATAATTCTGTAAAATCCATATAATTATTATGAGGTGAAAATAATGCTTTCAATTGATATTACCGACAGACAAATAAAGCTTGTTATAGGCGTTCACAGCGGTAACAAGATCAGAGTTCAGGATGCTGATATCCGTGAGCTGACACTCGGCATGGTATCCAACGGTTACATCACCGATGTTCCCATGGTTGCTGCTGAGCTGAACGACATCATCAAAGCAAAGGGAATCAAGGAGAAGGATGCTATCGTGTCCATCACTTCCAGCTCCATAGTTTACAAGGAGCTGCTGCTCCCCAAGCCCAAGAGCCTGAAGAATACAGTTGCTATCGAGGCAATGATCCAGTCCAACATGGGCGTTAACAATGAGTACAACATTTCCTACACCATCGCAGGTGAGGTTGAGGATGAAGAGAAGAACAAGATGATCAAGGTCATCGCTTCTGCCTGCCCTCAGAGACTGGTTGATGGTTATGTAAGACTGTTCTCTCACATCGGTCTTTCTCTGAAGTCCGTACATATTTCCAACAACTCTGTTACCCGTCTTATCATCAATACTCCCAAGATGGCTGACAGAATGCCTATGCTGCTTATCCAGATCGATAAGAACTTCCTCAACATGAATCTGTATGAGGATAATCAGATCGTATTCTCCCGTTTCTTCAATATCGATCCTGCAGATTACGATAACGCATCTGACTACGTTACAAGAGCGGTTTACGATAACCTGTTCAGAATGATCCAGTTTATCAAGAGCCGTAAGGGCGCTAAGCCCCTGAAGGAGATCATGTTCTACGGTGATATTCAGAACTTCATCGAGCTTTCCAATGCGATCTCCTCCTTCAATGTTCCTGCGTATGTGCTTGCAACTCCCAGCACCGTTATCACGATGACTGAGATGGACTTCACAAAGTACGCAAACGCTATCGGCGCTATCTACCGCAGAAACAAGGACCTCGAGCATATCAACCTGCTGGAGGCAACATCTGCTAAGGAATCCAAGGGCATGAGCGGCTATCTGTTCGCTCTGGCAGGAAGCTGCATCGGTGCTGCCGCACTGGTTCTCGGTGTAGGAACTGCCTTTGATATCTACAACAAGAGTATTCAGAAGGATATCACTGCTGTACAGGCAGAGATCGATGATCTGGGCTTGCAGAAGAATCTTTCCATCGTAAGTAGCCGTGAGTCCATGCTGCAGGGCTTTGAGAGATACAACAACAGCATGGATCAGACCATTGCGCTGTATAATTATCAGCCCAAGGCAACAAGCTATGTATATGACAAGTTCATGGCACCTATTGAGGAAGGTAAGATCCTTGAAAAGGATCAGGAACTGATGCTCACTGAGTTTGAGATCTCCGGTTATGATGTTTCGGTTTCCTTTATCGGCAGATGTGTAGGCGATCCTTCTGAGATTCCCTCCAAGTATGTTGAGTACCTCTCTGAGAATGTGCTTGACCAGTATGGAGATCCCTATTTTGCTAACATCAGTTACGAGGGATTTGAAAAGTCCAACTCCAGTATTTATATACAGTATGCTTACCTCCAGTCAGAAGGTGAGACCGTATTTGATACCATCTTTACGTTCACCGTTGAAATGAATCTTCAGGTGGGCAGTGATGAGAAGTATGTAGAAAACGTACTTGAATCTACAGAATCTGAGGAGGTGGCTGAATAATGAAACTCAGCAAGCAGGAAAGAATCGGCGTACTTATTATCGCTGTTATACTTATTTTAGGTCTGGGCATTTGGCTGTTTATCGTTCCTAAGGTGCAGACAGTCAAGGCATCCGATGTTACGCTGAACTCCAAGATCACCGAGCGTGACGAGGCATTTGCAAGAGCTGCTACAAAGGATCAACTTAAGAAGGATGTTCTTGAAGCTTATGAAAAGGGTTCCGATCAGGCTAATATGTTCTTTGAGGAAATGACCGCTTATCAGGTAGATCAGGAATTCAGAGCATTCCTTGAACAGTGCGATGCAAATGTACTGGTAGAGGATCTTGCCATTGAAGAGCCCGATGCATATACTCTCGCTCCTGAGTATTTCGAGGAGGAAGAGGTTGAGTACGACCTGAAGACATACGTTACACAGGGTGTTGAGCCTACAGAGGCTGAGCTTGCAACTGAAGCGCGTTGGGATGCAGTAAGGGAGCTGCTCGGCAAATCTCAGGATGTTGGTTCCATCGCGATTGAATTCTCCGTGTCTGCACTGACACCTGAAGATCTCCTTGAATTCTGCGATGAAGTAAATGAATACATCAAGGATGAGAACGGCAAGGATACCAGAAAGGCAGTAATGCTGGAAGGTGTTGCCGTAAGCTATCCTCTGAATGAGGTTGCTTTTGATGAGCTTATTGATGAGATCGAACTGGAAGCAACCGAAAAGGCTATTGAGGAGCTTTACAAGGAATATAACATGAAGCTTCCTGAGGATGTGCTGAATCAGGATGATAAGAACGAAGAGGAAAAGGAAGAAGTTCTGAATCCTAAGGATTATGTATATACTCTCGACACAACAATCGTATTCTATAGTGTTGAGCGCATGCAGGATCCTACTGCTCAGCTGGAAGCTCAGGAGAAGTAATTCTGTTAATAGGACAGCGTGGGTGCTGAATCTGCGCTGTCTTATGATATCAAAGGCTTTTAGACGTCGGGGATGCCCGACAAGGAGGAATGAGAAGAATGAAACACGTTCTCAGAAAATATCTGAGCAGGCGCGGTTCCGCACTGTTCATGGTATTGAGTTTGATGACGGCGTTGATGGTTCTTGTTATGGCAATGTATTTCTCTGTAGTAGCCTCAAGAGAAACACAGTATAAGGTGTTCTATCAGGAGCAGTCATATCGTTCTGCCATGTCGCTTTCTGATGCGATAATGAGCGGTCTTCAGGGTGATGTCTGGGAGAAGGTAGATGATGATAGCAACTCGCTTTTTGGTGCAATACTGGCTATGTCTGAAAACACTTCAATCACCACTGACGGCAATGGTTTTAAGGCACTCTCGGTGACAGGCACAAAAGAGGAACAGGCTGAGCTTGGTGCGTACAGCGTTACCATCACCAGACTTCCTAATGAGACCATAAACAACCAGAAGACCCGTATCTATGATATGGCTATCACCGTATCTACAGGCGGCGTAATCGAAACAACACATACTTATATCCACATCATTGAGCCTGATGCTAAGGCTACAAAGGGCAAGACACAGATCTTCGCTTCCACTGGATATGTTCCTAATGACGTATTCCTGGAGGGTATCAAATCATATACCGATCTGTTCTATGACAATGAGTTTGCTTACATTTCGGATCAGAGTGGCGATAACCGCTTTATGAGTGATTTCTATGCAGCGAACTCTGTAGTAGTTGCAAGAACAGGTGGTGACCCTGGTCTTACAAGACCGTTGACATGGGCAATCAGAAGAGATTTTACTCTTAAAGCTACTCTTCAGTTGGCTCCCAGCGGCGATAAAGGACTGTTGATGGTAGGCGGCGACATGATAATGCAGGGCGATGTCAATAATGCAGATATCTATGTTCTCGGTGATTTCCATTATGACTGGGGTAACTTCAATAATTGTAGATTGTTTGTTTACGGAGATATCCACGGTAGCCCGAACGTAAACAATACCTGTATGGCAAATAATCGCAGTGAACACTGGAAGGATAACGATTCGCTGCCCGACGGCGTTATGACAAGCAGCGATATGGCAAAGAAGCTTGATGTGCTGACATCAAGCATGGCTTATGCTAAGTGGGATATCAATGATAACGCTCCTGCAAAGGATTACTATATATCCTATCTTGATCCGAACAGTTCGGATTATCAGCCTCATACCATTAAGTTTGACAAGGATCATTATACATGGTATATCGACTGGCAGGACGGATATACGATACCTGATTATTTTGGTGCTGGCAATGATCTGCATTATACTCCCTACGTTATTGACGGTATCGAAGCTGATTGGGCAGGCGCAGATTCTTCATCGATCAGTGGTACCATCGTTATCGACACAGGTGATGATCCTGCAAATCAGGTGATTCTCAGATTAAATCCCAATCATGATTACGATGGTGATAATTTTAATGAGACATTTGAGTGGGCACCTGTTAAAGCGGATGGCAATTATTGGTACAATAACATGACTGTCCTTGTAAGAGGAAAAGGCAGCGTTGTAATGGATATTCCTGATGACGATGATGCGGATATCCCCGAAGGCGTTACTATCACCTATCAGGCATCAAATAATACTTCCATCATGCATGAAACATGGTATGCGATTTTTGGCGGAAAAGTAAAGCAGATGGGTGCGGCAGGCAACAGGGATACACTTGCATTTGTACAGAATGACAGTACAGCGGCGCTGACTGTTTCACCCGAAACAGCAATGCAGTATATCCACACAGGCTGCAATGAAAGCTGCACGTTGTGTGATTATAACGTAGATAGTTCGGATGAGTGTTCAGAGTGCGGAAATGATATCATAAGCATTACTTGTGATGAGCACACAAATTTTGATGCTTCCGGTGAAGTGGTAGGCGGTATGGAATATACCTTCTGCTCTGAATGCGATAAGCATCTGGAGCCTGCTAAGGATGGAAGCGGAAATTATTATGGCCTTTGTTCCAACCGTATCTCTCCCTCTAAGATTGCGACAGCTGTAAACGGACTTTCAGCTGAGTGGCAGACAATCCTGAGGGAAAGCGGCGACGGAACAAACTGGTATTATCCACATACGAATATCTTCGTAGTATCCTGTGATGAGTCTGCAGATATCCGTCTTGCAACACACAAGAATGGCGGCGCATTTGAAAAAGCAAGCCTTTGGGGCTTTGTTTACGCACCTTATATGACCTATAAGGGCATGGGTAACGGTGCAGGTTGGGTTGTATTCTGCGGCGGTATGGTAGTATCGGATTATGTTCTTAAGAACTATGATATCTATCTCGGCTGCTATCCCGATCAGATGCCACAGAACAGGATGAATGAACAGAATGCAGCAGATATGATGGAGCCTCTGGTTCCAAAGACCTGGAAGGTCTCTCTTGCAGGATATTAAGCAAAGGAGGGTGAACAATGAAACGAATTTTATCAAAGCGAAGCGGCTTTACTCTTATTGAGATCATCGTTGCATTTGCTATTTTCGCTATCATGTCCTCCATGCTGGTTTCCATGGTGCAGCTTACGCTTGCACAGAGAAGCTCTAATCTTGCATTTCAGGATAGAATAGAAAGAGACACCGAGTATCTTGCGTTCCATTATATCGGAGCTGAAGATGCTTTTACAGGAGAGGCTGATGATTATTTTAACCTTGATTTCGGTGATGAAGCAAATCTGGATATCAAGATGGGCTATCAGAAGCGCTCAACAACAGTCGGTGATCCTATGGAGGATGGTATAAATTACTTCGTCGGCAATACTAATTATACGGGTGGCGGCGCCGGCGGCGTTGTCGGAGGAAGTGAATCTGAATCCGATAATACCGGCGGAGGACAGAGTCAGGCGGCAAGATACGAAACATGGCTCGCAGGCTGTAAGAATCTGAAATGGATCAATGTTAAAAAATGCGAGAAGGATACAACCTATGATGGTGCAGGTGTAAGATACCTGATCGAGATCAGTGCAGATGGTCAGGAACTGACGATTGCCGAAAACGGCACTGAGATCGGCAGCGTACCCGGTGAGGATGTACCGTATCTTCAGTACAAGGTAATGTTCTACGGAACAACTACCTATACTAGGACTACTGTGATCGGAGAAAAGAAGTACAAGTACGAATGCCATAATGGTGCAGAAATACTGGATTACGGCTATATCGATGCTGTAGGAAATCCGGTTAGCAAAGACTTTGTACCCGGCGATGGAAAGCATAACGAATATCTTGTTATAAAGACCAGCCCCTGCACACTGAGAATATCTCCCCCATTCGGTTCGGGTGCTGAATTTGATGGTAGTGTTACCACTAAGATCTGGGTAACATTTGCAAATGATCCTCAGCTGACTCCTGCGTCTTTTGGCGATAATCGTGAGGCTTATGGCTCGGGATATAGGTATAAGATTTATCCCATGCTTAACATCCCTGATAACACACCTGACGGCGATAAGAAGAATCCTAATCTCTACGGTGCATTCAAGTTCGATTACGTTGAGATCGAAGACGACGATGAATAAGGCGGTGTGAGATGATAAAACTTAAACGCTTATTCAATAAACGCAACGCGGGCGGTTACACCCTTGTTGAGGTCATCATCGCCACTGCGCTGCTCGGTATTCTGATAGTTGGCGTGCTTGGATTTGTCACACCTGTGTTCAGCATCATGCAGAGCAGTGATGAGGTGAAGAAGGCAGAGCGTGCTGCTGCCACCATGGAGCATTACATCGCCAAGAATCTGCGCAAATCGCTTTATATCAAGGTATACACCAACGCCGCCATTGATGATCTCAATGGTCCCACCGCTTGGATTCAGCAGGATGATGCTGACTTCGAGAAAATGGTGAACTTCTTCGACTCGAATGAGAGAAAAGAAGATTACACACTGCGCTGCCTTTCTATCAAATATGAGACTGACAGCAATATCAGAAACAGCAGCACAGGGGCAACTGCTCAGAAGTATATGCTTTATACATATTCATATGATTGGGCAACAGGAGAATTTGTTGATCCTGTCAATGTTTTTGAAGAATGCTTCTATGAGGATATCTACCCTAAGTTTTCGTTTGAGTCTAGAAGCGTATGGGTGAATCCTGACACGAATGCTGAGGTTGAAGCTCCGACTACTGCTGAAGCTCCTGAGAGCGACGATGCGGCAGGCTCGTCGGAGTCGGGTGAATCGGCTGAATCCGGCGAATCGGGTGAAGCTCCGGCAACACCTGTTAAAATCACACCTGCGATGGTTATGGATGTGAACATCTATAATTCACAGGATATTGACAATAATATGAACCTCCTGTTCAGCGGCAGAAGCTTCATCGAAGTAAACAACGTAAAGAATGCGGAGATCAATCAATCAAGCGCTTATGATTACAAGATCTTCCCACCTTACGATCTTTCCATTGATGCGTCTTACAACGGTCGGGATATCTACATTATCTACGTCACCAGAAATGTCGGCACAGACGTTGCAGGCGGATAATTAAAAACAAAAAAGAATTACGGGGCGGTAAGCCCGCCCCGTATATTTCTTTTAAATTGTTGTGATGAATAAGCGTTTTTATCGTTTATCGATCAGAGCAGTTTATCAGAAGCTCATAAATCCCATATACCAACTCATGATGAAATCTCCGATGAGCCATGCAGTCGCGATTCCAACTGCAAGGAACGGACCGAATACCATGTGGCGAGAGTACTTCACCTTCGTTACAAGATCTTCCTTAATGACGATCTTGAAGCCGCCCTCACGCTCATCGGTGACGTTATCGCGGATAGCCTTGCTGAGTGCGGATTTATCAGGGATGCCCTTCCAGGCATTCTCGTCAAGGAACTCCCACTCGATATCGGGTTCGCCTGATATGATGCTACCAACGATGATATCTTCGTTGCCGTTCTTTACATAACCTACATCACGGTCAAGCTGATCCTGATACCACTCCATGGCAAGCTCTTTCAGCTTTTCGGAAACTGCTTTTTCAGCTTTGTGATCCTTGAACTTTTTAACGGATCCGTAAATTGCGCCAAGCAAAATTCCGATGAACAGTCCCGGGAAAACCTTGAAGCCAAGCAGCAGTGAAGAACCAAGCATCAGCTGAAGGTCACCGCCGCCCATTCCTCCTATAAGCACCAGAACGACGAACAGCACTCCAACAACAGCAAGTGCGATGAGTCTTTCATACCAGATAACATCGTGATCTGCGGTAAAGGGCAGGAAGAAGGCTGCGATTCCCAGTACGGCAACAACAGCGCTGCACCAGTAAGGGATCTCAAAGTGGTCGATATCGATACAGCTGAGTACAACGAGTATCGGGAAGAGGATCACAGATACGCCGAATTCCCACCAGCGGCCCTCAGTTCCGAAACGCAGGAATGCAAGAAGGTAAAGCACTGCGGTGATGGTCTCTACGATCATGTAGCGCGGCGATATCTTAGCCTTGCAGAAGCGGCACTTTCCGCGGAGGATGAGCCAGCTGAATATTGGGAACATATCGTACCACTTCAGTCTGTTTCCGCAGGAAAAACAGTGGGATGGCTCGGTGATGATGGACTGCTTGAGCGGTGTTCGGAGGATGACAACATTCAGAAAGCTGCCGATCACGGAGCCGAATACAAATACAAGTATGTACATCATGATCTCAGGTAATGACATGATAATTACCCCTTTCATTTAAAATAGGATAGTAATATTCTAACACATATATTTACTTTTTGCAAGGGCAGATGTGAATTTGCCTGTTTCCCCACCGGCGCCTGCCGGTACTGCGGAGATTTCCGTAAATAATCCGAAAGGAAGAATTTGCAGATGGCTGCACCGATCAAAAACTTACCTATTGGTCAGATCCTGGTTGAAAATGGCTTTATAACCAAGGATCAGCTGGAGGACGCTCTGATGAAGCAGAAGCAGTCCGAAGGCGGAAAAATGCTGGGCGATGTAATGCTGGAGATGGGACTCGTTTCCGAAACTCAGCTTGCTCAGGCTCTGTCTATCAGACTCAAAGTACCCTATGTGGATCTTTCAACAACGCAGATCAACCGTGAAGCGGTTATGAAGATCCCCGAGGAAAAGGCGAAAGATAAGATAGTTCTTGCTTATGCAATCAATAATAATCGACTGATGGTCGCTACCAACGACCCTATCAACTTCTATATATTTGAAGAACTGAAGGTTCAGACGGGTATGGAGATCATTCCTCAGATCTCCACCAAGACCGCCATTATGGAGGCTATCAGCAGATTCTATTCGCAGCAGCAGGTGGATAGTGCGGTTAGTGAGCTTGCTAATGAGCAGCAGGATGTTGTTGATTCGGCGGCTGCCGAATCCGGTGAGCGTATCGATAATGCGCCTATCGTTAAGCTGGTTAACATGATGGCAGAAACAGCATTCCGTCTGAAGGCGACAGATATTCATATCGAGGCGTTCAAGACCAGAACAAGGATCCGTTTCAGAATGGACGGTGAGCTGGTTGAGCAGGATATGAAGGTGCCGATCGCATTCCATAACTCTATCATTACCCGTATCAAGATCCTCGGCGGTATGAACATCGCTGAGAAGAGAATCCCGCTTGACGGCCGTTACAGTATGATCATCGACGGCGTTCAGCAGGACTTCCGTGTATCCACCATCCCTTGCGTTTGGGGCGAAAAGTGCGTTATCCGTCTGCTTTCTTCCGCTGATGAAAAGACAAGAAAGATTACTGACCTCGGTATGACCGACTACAACTACGAGCTGTATAAGCAGATCATCCGCTGCCCTAACGGAGTTATGCTGGTTACAGGACCTACAGGTTCAGGTAAATCTACAACTCTGTATGCTACTCTCGGTGAGCTTTCCCAGCCCAACGTTAACATCGTAACGGTTGAGGACCCTGTCGAGAAGCGTATCGACGGCGTTAACCAGTGTCAGATCAACGATAAGGCGGGCATGACCTTTGCCGCAGCGCTGAGATCCATCCTCCGTCAGGACCCTGATATCATAATGGTCGGTGAGATTCGTGACGGTGAGACGGCTGATATCGCTATCCGTGCGGCTATCACGGGACACTTCGTGCTTTCCACTCTGCATACCAACGATGCGGCTTCCACTATCGTTCGTCTGGTAGATATGGGCGTTGCACCTTACATGGTTGCGTCCTCTGTAGTAGGAATTATCGCTCAGCGACTTGTTAAGCTTCTTTGCCCTGAGTGCAAGGAGAAGTACACTCTTACAGATCCTGCAGATCTCCGCCTTGTAAGCAAGACAGAGCCTGTTGATATCTATCGTCCCCACAAGGGCGGCTGCAAGGCTTGCCGTAATACAGGTCATTCGGGACGTACCGCTATCCATGAGATCATCGTTTCCACAAACGACATCAAGGAGCTTATCTCCGCAGGTGCAACAGCCGAGGAGATCGGTCAGCAGGCAACCAAGAACGGCACAAGATTACTTCGTGATAACGTTACACAGATGGTGCTTGAAGGCAGAACAACAATGGATGAGCTTGTAAAGGCAACATATACCGTATAATCAAGGCATATATTTATTTACATAAAGGAGAATAAACGTGGAAGGTAATAACAACATCATGGACATCAACCGCATTCTGGACGAGGCAAGAGAGCTTGGCTGCTCTGACTTGCATTTTACTGCAGGCCTGCCCCCGATAGTCCGTTTGCACGGCTCCATCAGAAAGCTCAGCGGATATCCCGATTGCACAGAGCCCATCATCGTTAATATCATCAATCAGATCACATCAATCAAGCATAAGTCCCAGATCTCCAAGGGTCTGGATACCGACTTCTCTTATGTTTCCACATCGGGCTTCCGTCACAGAGTTAACGTATACAGACAGAGAGGCTACCACGCTGTTGCGCTCCGTCTGCTGAGAAACGATATCCCCACTCTGTCTGATCTGAGCCTTCCCGGTACGCTTGGCGATTTCGCTCTTGCTCCCCGTGGACTGGTGCTGGTAACAGGCCCTACAGGTTCGGGTAAGTCTACCACACTGGCAGCTATGATCGATCATATCAACCGTCAGAAGAACTGCCACATCATCACTGTTGAGGATCCTATCGAGTATCTGCACACACATAAGCAGTCTATGGTAAATCAGCGTGAGATCGGTCAGGACGTTGACAGCTTCGCAGGCTCTCTGCGTGCCGCACTCCGTGAGGACCCTGACGTTATCCTCGTAGGTGAGATGCGTGACTTCGAGACCATCAACGCCGCAGTAACCGCCGCAGAAACAGGACATCTCGTGTTCTCCACACTGCATACAACAGGTGCTGCAGAGACCATCGACCGTATCATCGACGTATATCCTCCCCACTCTCAGGGACAGATCCGCTCGCAGCTTGCAAACTCCATCGTTGGCATCATCTCTCAGACTCTCGTTCCCACATCGGACGGCAAGGGCAGATGTGCGGCACTGGAGATCCTCGCAGCTACAGATGCTATCCGTTCCATGATTCGTGAGGGTAAGATATTCCAGGTACCCACTGCTATTGCAACAGGTAAGAAGAACGGAATGTTCACTCTTGACCAGGATCTTGCAAGACTTGTTCGTATGGGTAAGATCACAAATGAGACTGCTCTCACAAGATGTCAGGATCCCAACGAGTATAAGAGATATCTGGATATGGGTGTATAACCCTCATCCGTCACGGCTTAAGCCGTGCCACCTTCCCCTCAAGGGGAAGGCTATATTACCCACTGAAAATTATAGCAGGTCTACAACGAAAAGTTGAATTAAAATGTAACGAAATTTTCACAAAACACACTTTTGATTATTGCAAATGCACAAAAAGTCGCTGAAATTTAATAGTTTTTTTACGAAAATCGCTTTTTGTATGAAATTTTTTCAAAAAACACTTGCATTTTTTTAGACTATGGGCTATAATTAAAACACAAACAGAAGTTACTTCTGTTGGCTAAGGATATAACCCCGCCGGGGTTATACATAAAAAAATTTTTTTATAGGAGGTCTTTACAATGATAAAGAAGCTTCAGGCTCTCAGAGCTAAGAAGGGTTTTACCCTCGTTGAGCTGATCGTAGTTATCGCTATCATCGGCGTACTCGCAGCTATCCTCGTTCCCACCATGCTCGGTCAGGTTACAAACTCCCGAGTAACATCCGCTGACTCCACAGCATCCTCCATCAAGAACACAGTAAATAACTTTATTGTTTCTATGGATACTCGTGGATACACATTCGACAGATCCGGCACTCACATGGTAACAATTGAGATGGCAGCAGATGCTGACACTGTTACTGTTACTTTCGATGACGGTTCTTTCAAGGGCGACGATACTCCCGTAACAGATATCGCCGCAGCTCTCGGCAAGCAGCTGTATGATGATTTCGGATTCACAAAGGCTTGGGCACTTGTTTTCGTTGAGAACGGCAAGCCCGTAGGTTGTGTATATTCTCCCGATGGCGTAGAGATCGCTGGTGAGGCTGCTGGAAAATTTACTGATGCAGCTACTGGTGTAGAGACATTTGGTTCTCCCAATGAGTTTGCTGGTTGGGATGAGAATTCTGCTGACGGTATCGCTGATGGTCTCATTTACGGTACTGCTCCCAAGCTGGTTAAGTCTCTTAGCGCTGAGTGATAATTGATTCTCAATTATCTATCTAATTAAACACAATGTTCCTCGGCGGCGCAAGCCGTCGGGGAATTAG
>JAZKZL010000218.1:0-3665 GCA_045612645.1 Oscillospiraceae bacterium | reverse complement strand
ATATTCGCAACCTCGTTCATCTGGTGCTTCATGTCGTTTACAGCCTGACTTGTCTGCTGAATGATCTCGCTTACGCTCTTCAGCTGAGCCTGCATAGCCTCCATGTTGGTGCCGTTTTCATTGAGAGATGCCTCGAATTTTCTTACCTGATCGTTAAGCTCCACGATATGCTCGTTCGTGGTGCGGATCCTATCCTGAACATCGCCGCAGCTGTCTGCCACGTCGCCTGCCTCACGGATGATATCGGCAGAGCCCTGCTCCAGACCTCTTGTGCTTTGCGCAATGCGCTCGGAGGATGCGTTGAAGTCGCTTTCCAGCTTTTCGCCCATCTCCTGAATGGAGCTGAGGAGCTTTTCGCTCTCTGCCGCCTGATCACGGGCGATATCGATAAACGCACGGCCACGCTTTATAGCGAGGAAAACAAGAATAGCAGCCAGTGTGAACACAACAAGGCACAGTATGAACTGACCGAGGCTGCCTGCCTTTTCGGGATGGATAAGCAGCATAGCAACGAGCAGCACGTCAGCTGTCACGATCTGCACCTTTGTAAACTTAGGCTCCATGTACATACCCGCCATACCGATGCAGGCAAGGAACATGGGGAAATCGTCACTGTAGCTCTCACCGCTGAACAGGGAGATAACGAATATCAGCAGCTCCAGTGCGATGGAGACAACAAATTCCTTGGTGAGATCCATTGTCTTTCTTATCTTCATTATCCAAAGAGCAGCAGCAAATGCCAACATGCTGCCGCCGATAGCGATCATGCCCGGGATATTCAGCTTAAAGACATTGATGAGCAGAAATGCGCCTGCCACCGCAAAGGTAACGATCAGCATGATCTTGTAGATCTGATGATGCGTGATGGGGGTCTTTGCCTTTTCTGCCTTTGCAGCACGCTTTGCGGCTTTCTTCTCCGCTTTCAGAGCATTTAGCTCAGCCTTGGTTTCCTTTTTCTCTGATGCCATGATGTTTTTCCTCCGTTGTCTTGGTTTTTTATTTTATCCTCGGCGATAGCACACGTCGGGGAGAGATTACTGTTTATAGGGTATCCATGATAAATCATTTTAGTTCTCTGCGTCTAGCACCAGCTACAACTTCTAAAACCCAAAAAGGGTTATCACCAATTCCGCCTGCAGTCCTGTTTAACATATAATGCGAATCCATCAAATTAACTAATCTTTCTTCAGTTTTATTTAATTCTTTCCATTTACATGGATAAACATATATACGAGTTGTATCTAATGCTCCAAATGAATCTATAGATAAAATAGACGTTTCAACTTTTCCGAATATCAACCTATCAAATGCTTTAGTAGTATTCCAGTGTTGCATTATTCTTTGTTTGATATTATAGCTTTGACCAATATACACCTGCTTATATTTGTCAAGCACTAACACGTATACTCCAGTCATATTATCTACTTCAATCAAATCAAAAATTTGCAAAAACGCTTTCTCTTTATCGAGTAGTTTATTTAATTCTTCATTGAAATCAGCATCAGATAACTTCTCAAAATACAACATATTCAAATCGAAATTAACGAGACAATCCTCTCTATGTTTCACGCACCATTGATCTGTATATATACGGCAAGTTTCATCTTCATATTTCTCACGTATCTTTGAACTATCAGGATACATATAGCGATCTAATTTTCCATCGAAAGAACTCCTTTTATCAATTAATGCATAATTCTCTCTGCAAATTGATAGCTTAATTGATTTCTTCTTCCAAATTCCAAAGTGTTTAACCATATCGGGTTTATTACGATTATTTTCATCAATCGTTTTTCTTCCCTTTTCATATGCAGCGACTCGTTTCAAATACAAATCTTCACCAATATTATCACTTTGAATCTTTAAATCACGAAGCACATTTTCTCTGTACCTCTTTAACAAAACGATTTCTCTCTTGGTGCGCTTAGTATCTTTATTGAGAATTTTAGATATATATTTTGGAAATTCTATCTGCGATGCAGCTGGATCTAATTTATAGTTAGCAGTGGCATTATGCTTTGCATACAAAAAATCAATTTCTTTTAATTCTTTTTTTGTTCTCACCATTTCACCCCGACAAATCTAAGCCTTATCTAGCCTTACCACGCACTCAACATGGGTAGTCCTAGGGAAGAGATCGAACGCTCTGAGCTTCACTGCCTTATAGCCATGTTCGCTCAGCCACTTGCTGTCCCTTGCCGCCGTTGCAGCATTGCAGGAGATCATCACGATGCGCTCGGGAGACATCTCCACACACGCACTGAGAGTAGCCTCGTCGCAGCCCTTTCTGGGAGGGACAAGGACGATCACATCAGGCTTCAGCCCCTGCTCTGCGAGAGCCTTCGCAGCCTGTCCTGCGTCTGCACAGATGAATTCCGCATTGGCGTGACCGTTACGCACGGCGTTAGCCTTTGCGTTCTCCACCGCCTCGGGAACTATCTCCGCACCGATGACCTTTGCCGCCTCCCCTGCCATGGAAAGTCCGATAGTGCCTGCACCGCAGTACAGATCAAGCACCGTTTTTCCCTTTGGTTCGGCAAATTCCGCCGCCTGACGATAGAGATTTTCCGCCGCAGGAGTGTTCACCTGATAGAACGATCTTGGAGATATCTCCACCTGATTGCCGCACATGGTGTCAGAAATGGCCGCACTGCCGCAGAGAACCATCTCCTCATCGCCGAGGATAACGTTGGTCTTTTCCTTGTTTATGTTCAGCACAACGCCCTTTATCTGCGGAAATCTCTCCATTGCAGACTTTGCAAGACGTGAAAACTCGGGTACTTTTCTTCTCGCCACAAGGCACAGACATACCTCGCTGCTGTAGTGTCCACAGCGCAGGAATATGTGGCGCAGTACGCCCTCGTGCTTTTCCTCGTTGTAAACCGAGATGCGCAGAGACTTCACCTGCTCCATCACGAAAGCAGTGATCTCTGCAAACTCCTTCGGCTGCAGCAGGCACTCCTTCACGGGAATGACATTATGGCTGCGCTCCGAAAAAAAGCCGCAGACAGCACAGCCGTCCTTATCACGGGACAGCGGCATCTGCAGCTTGTTGCGATATCCGTACTGAGCCTCGCTGCCGCAGATGGGGAGCATTTCGGGCGATAAACCGCCGATACGGGAAAACGCATCCCGCACAAAGCTCTCCTTTGCCGCAAGCTCGGCATTATAATCGATATGACGGAAAGAACAGCCGCCGCATCTGCCGAACACGGGACAATCGTTCTCTATCCTGTCCGCAGAGGGAGTCAGCAGCTTTTCGACTCTGCCGTAAGCATAGCTTTTCAGCACCTTTACGATTCGGCAGGATATAACGTCTCCCACCGCCGTGAAAGGCACAAAAACCGCCATGCCCTCGTGTCTGCCGATACCACTGCCCTCATTGGTGAGCGCCGTGATCGTAAGCGTGATCACATCGTTCTTTACCATCAGAATTCACCTAAACTTCTGCCCTTAAGGTACGCGTTGATGAAACCGTCGATATCTCCGTCCATAACAGCGTTGATATTACCGCTCTCAAAGCTGCTTCTATGATCCTTGGCAAGGGTGTAGGGCATGAAAACGTAGGAGCGGATCTGGCTGCCCCACTCGATCTTCAGCTGCTCGCCCTTGATATCGGAGATCTTGTCAAGATGCTCGCGCTCCTTGATCTCCACCAGTTTTGC
>JAZKZL010000217.1:0-6782 GCA_045612645.1 Oscillospiraceae bacterium | reverse complement strand
GAGCCTGCGCATACGCCGCATACAACAGCGATCTGGGGAACTACGCCCGAAATTGCTGCAGACGCCTTGATGATATCGCCGTAAGCGGAAAGAACCGCCATACCCTCGTTGATATCGCCGCCCTTGCTGTCAAATACTCCTACAACGGGAGCGCCATTCTTTGCAGCCAGCTCATAGATCTTTCTGATCTTCATAGCAGCGCTCTTGTTCACTGCGCCGCCCTTAACGCTTACATCCTGTGCAAATGCGTAAGCTGTAGCGCCGAAAACTGTACCGTAACCAGCAACTACAGAGCAAAGCTCGCCGTCTGTGGAAACGAACTTGTCCAGTTCTCTGAAGCTGTCCTCGTCAAAGAGGGCAGTCAGTCTTTTTCTTGCCTCGCTGTCGGGAACATTCTGTTCCATCTCAGCCAATGTCTTGATTGCCATTTCAGTCCTCCATTGTATTAAAGGCATGCCGCGAAAACCGACACAGCTCACCTTTATATTAAAAATTTCTCCATATTAATTATACTACATTGTGATGAAAATAACAAGTCCAAATCACATTTTTGTGCAATTTTTATTTTCATCAAAGAATGCTGCGATATTGTCTATGGTCTTTTCGTCGTTTTTAACAAAGCCCCATCTTTTCAGGCGGGAAAGAGTCTCGCCATCCTCAAAATCAAAGCGAGCCTTTTTGATGCCCTTCAGGTCAAGAAGATTGAGCAGCGCCCTTACAAGTCCGTCTACAAAAAATTCATCACATTCAAGCTCGTCAAACACAAAGGTATCGCCTTGCATCGTGCCTGCACATTTACCGAGGCTAACGCCCTTTTCTGTTGCGTTGAACTCTATCTTATCAAGATTTGCCTTGTTCTGTAATATCTCGATCATATATGTAGCCCCCTTACTTGCCCTGCTTTACGGTCTTTCCTACAGCGGTGCGCAGCTTCTTCAGCTCCTCCTTGGTGAGATCACGGTATTCGCCCGGCTTCAGCATGCCGAGCTTTACACCGCCGATGGCTGTTCTGCGCAGCCTGCCCACCTGTAAACCTACCGCCTCGCACATACGTCTGATCTGACGGTTTCTGCCCTCCTTGATAACAAAGCGCAGAACGGTGCGTTCAGGCTCCTCGGTCAGAACCTCAACGGTGCAAGGAAGTGTCCACACGTTCTCCTCGATCTCTACGCCTGCCATGAGTCGGGAAAGCTGATCCTCCTTTACCCTGCCGTCTATAGTTACACGGTAGGTCTTTGCCACATGGCGGGAGGGGTGCATGATGTCGTTTGCAAACTCGCCGTCATTCGTGAAGATCAGCAGACCCTCGGAATTGCGGTCAAGACGTCCCACGGGATAAACGCGCTCCTGCACGTCCGTCAGCAGATCGGCAGCGATCTTTCTTCCCTTCTCATCTGCCATAGAGGTCACATATCCTCTCGGCTTGTTCAGGATGATGTAGCGCTTTTCGGCACGCTCTGCGGGGATGATGTCATCCCCAACCTTTATGAGATCGTTGCGGGGGTCTGCCTTATCGCCCAGTGAGCAGCCTCTGCCGTTTACGGTAACGATGCCCGCGGATATAAGCTCCTCTGCCTTTCTTCTGGAGCAATAGCCACTGTCCGCAATGATCTTCTGAATCCTTACTTTTTCCATAATTTCCTCCTTCATCTCCCGACGATAATATATGTAATGAGAACGCAGTTCTCATTAAGTCTGCGAAGCAGACCGCCGCAAAGCGGCGAACATAAATTTCAAGGTTCGCTCAGCCGTCCAAATCTTTGATTTGGTTAACGGCGTGCGGTTCTTAAATAATAATATTTACAGCCAGCGGAACACCGCTGCACTGATGTTGTCATACATAAATTCCGAGCTTTGCCAGCACCTTCTGCCACACGGAAAGCTCTTCCCTTTCCACAGTCACGCTGCTTGCAGCATACAGAGGGCAGGACTTTATCACCTTGCCGTCTATCCAAAACTCGATGCATCCCAGCTTATCGCCACGGCGCACATCTCCGTAAACGAACTGCGGCAGCAGCACACGTCTTGTGAGCCTTTCCCGCTGCTCGGGCAGGAGCGATATCTCCTCGCTCTCTGCATAGACCTCCACGCTCTTACCCGTTCCTGCCACAGGCACACGCTGCGAGCAGGAAAGCTCCAGGGGATAGCTGAACACCCTGCTAAAGCCGTAGTCCAGCATCTTCGTGTGATCGTTCCAGTCATCGGGAGCATTCAGCGTAACTGCGATGAGAGTCACTCCGTCACGCTCCGCCGCCGAAACAAGACATCTCCGTGCATTGTCCGTAAAGCCTGTCTTTACGCCGATGGCGCCGTCATAACGGTGCAGCATCTTGTTGGAATTGAACAGCGTACGCATATACGGAGGATTGCCATACTCCACCTCCGCCGAGGAGCAGCCCACTATCTCACAGAACAGCTCGTTCTTCATAGCATAGGCTGTGAGTGCCGCGAGATCTCTTGCGGTGGTGTAATGCCCGTCCGCATCAAGTCCCGAGGGCGTAACAAAATGAGTGGATGAAAGACACAGCTCCTGCGCCTTTGCATTCATCATCTCCACAAAACCGCCGATACTTCCACCCACCGAGACCGCCGCCGCATTTGCCGCGTCATTGCCACTGGGAAGAAGAATGCCATACAGCAGATCCCGCCGTGAGACACGATCGCCCTCCTGCAATCCCATGGAGGTTCCCTCCACACGGATGGCATAGCTGTCCGCAACGAACTCGCTGTCAAGATCGCCCGCCTCAATAGTGAGGATGGCGGTCATTATCTTTGTGGTGCTCGCCATGGCACGCTGCTCATCCGCATTCTTTTCGTAGATCACCGTACCGCTGTCAGCCTCTATCAGTATGGCGCTCACCGCCGAAACGCTTTCGGGCGCCGCCCATACGGAAGCCGCAACGATCTGTCCGACCATTGCGGCAGCTATAAACGATACTAATAATTTGCTCTGCTTTTTCATAAACGCACTCCTGTCCGATGATATTTCGGTGGTAGTATGTGCGTTTACAGGAAGATTATTCTGCGGTCTCCGCAGCAGTCTCTCCGTCAGCCTTCTTCTTGTCCATCATGCCCTTGATCTTGTCGATAAGACCCGGCAGTGCGTCGATAACTCCATCAACAGGGCTGCCCTTTGCTCCCAGCTCCATCAGCTTAACATCGCCGTCTCTCTTGATAACGATGAATGCCACGGGCTTTACGGTAACACCCGCTCCCGAGCCGCCTGCGAACTTCTCGGTATTCTGCGTGGGAAGATCGCTGCCGCCCGAAACGAATCCAAAAGATACCTTGGATACGGGGATAACGGTAGTGCCATCGGGTGTGCTGATGGGATCACCGATGATGGTATTCACATCGGTCATCTCATGGATCTTGTCCATGGAAATGCCCATTACGCCTTCAATAGGGTGCTTCTCTGTCATAATAAAACTCCTTTCGGTATGAAACGTTTAATTTTCATCAAACGACATTTTACTTCTTTTTCTTCTTCGCAGGCTTGCTCTTCATTCTACCGAGCCATGCCTTTATCTTCTCGCTCTTCAGCGCTCTTGATATAAACCTTCCGAGCAGTGTGAACACGAATGCAAGCGCCGCAAGCGCGCTCAGCTTTACCTTGCAGGAGCATTCCGTCACAGTCTCCTCCGACTGAAAATCCACATTAATATCGATGTGCGGACGTTTCAGCGTAAACGCCACATCCATCCAGCCCAGCGCATTTGATAGCAGCAGATTCATCCTGCCGAAATTCAGCGCTGCCTTTGCCGCGTCATCTCCGCCGCAGATCATCCGTATATCAAGATCACAGATCTTTATCCTCTTGCACAGCTTTCTCAGCGGCTTGGAAAGGCTCTCCAGTCCCACCTTCACCAGTTCGATTATCTCGAAAAGATCAGGCTTAGAGGGATCCTTCGGCTTTTTCTCTTTCTTCTTTTTCTTTACAGGCTCTGCGTCCGTCTTTTCCGCATCAGTTTCTGAGGGGATATCGCCGTTTCCTGCGGCAGGCGCTTTTTCCTCAACGGCTTTGTCCTTCTTTTTCTTCGATTTCTTTTTCTTCCGTTTCTTCGGTTTGGCAGGTATCCGATACAATGTGATGAACAGATACTTCACCCTCAGCCGCAGCTCTGCGCCGTAATCAAAATATACGACCACCGGGATGCCGAGCAGGATGATTATAAAAAGGATTATGCCGCCTGCTATTATCCAGCCCATCGCAACCACCGTCCTTTATGCGGAGCGCTGTCAGTCTCCACCCGAAAATGTCATTTCCTCATATTCATCGAAATCTATCTGTCCGCTGCTGTCAGGCAGAGGAGGAAGTCCGCTGATATCGTTCATGCCAAAGCAGCGCAGAAAGTTCTCTGTCGTCTTATATGCAATAGGTCTGCCCGGGAGATCCAGTCTGCCGTATTCCTCCAGCAGATTTCGTTCCACAAGGGAATTCACAACGCCCGAGCTGTCAACGCCTCTCACCTGCTCCACAAAGCTCTTTGTAACAGGCTGATTATACGCCACTATCGCAAGCACTTCAAGCGCAGCGGGAGAAAGCGGTGCCTGTCGCCTTGTTTCCATTGCCGCCTTTATCTGCGGTGCAAAATCGGGGCGCGTCATCATCTGATAGCTGCTGCCGAGACGGGAAATGGTAAAAGCGCTGCCCTGCTCGGTATATCTGTCATTCAGGCGCTGGATCATCTTAGCTACCGTTTCGGACTCTATTTCTGCGGCGGCTGCGAGCTTTTCCAGCTCTATCGGCTCGCCACAGGCAAAGAGTATCGCCTCAATGATAGCCATTCCGTCACTGAACTTCATTTTCATCCTCCTTATTTGCGAGGTCTGCACGAGTTGCCATGCGTATGCTGTTTCCATCCTCGGATATAATGATTCGTCCCTGCTTGGAAAGCTCCAGAATAGCAAGGAACGTGGCAACCTCACGGGAACGCGGCTGCTCCGCATAAAGCTCCGACATGGTGACCGTTCCATGCTTTCGCAGGCTCTTCAGCACCGCCACAATGCCCGTAAACACCGTAACATAGCTCTTTGCCACGATGGGTTTTATCGACTTCGGACGGTACGCCGCTTTTTTTCTGCCCCTGTCTGCCACTGCGCCGTAAGCAAGTAGCAGCTCTTCGGGCTGATGAGTCTTGTTGTAGGAGCGGTCCATCTCCAGCTCCACAGGCTTGCGCACAAAGATGCAGTCGCCCTGAAAGCGTGTTCTCAGCTTTGCCGCCATCGTCTTGCACAGAGCATATTCGATAAGCGCACCCTACAGCTCCTTTTTGAGTTCTTCGACTTCTTCCTTCGGGAGCAGAGCCGCTGACTTTATCAGCACCAGCCTTGCCGCCATCTCAAGGAAATCGGATGTGACCTCAAGGTCAGCCTCGGTCATGCGCTCAAGATACAGCATGAACTGCTCCAGCAGAATGCCTATCTCGATATCCTGTATGTTCAGCTTGTGCTTTTGTATGAGGGAGAGCATGAGGTCGAGAGGGCCTTCAAATATCTCCAGCTTAAAGCTCAATTCGTTCATCGTTCACCTGTCAAAGAAAAAACGTAGCCAGATCCAGCAGCGAATATATCGCCCCCGAAACGATGCCCAGTGGTCTATCCAGCACACCGATTATCAGCAGCAGGAAAAAGCCCCAGTGGATATACTGTCCGTTGCGCTCCATAAAGCTGATACCCTTTGAGGGCAGAAAGCTGTAAAGTATCTTGGAGCCGTCAAACGGAGGGATGGGCAGCAGATTGAACACCGCCAGATAGATATTGATGTAGATAGCGTAATCCAGAGCAACAGCAATGTATATCACCGTGCTTGAAAGATTCACAGCATTGCCGAGCAGGATCTTCTCCACGATAATGAACACCAGCGAAAGCAGGATGTTCGCCATAGGGCCTGCAAGAGAGGTAAGCGCCAGAGCGGTTCTCTGCTTTACCTTACGACAGCGCGAGATGGTCACGGGAGTAGGCTTTGCCCAGCCGATACAGCAAAGGCACATACAAAGCGCACCCATCGGATCAATATGCGCAAAGGGGTTCAGAGTCAGCCTGCCCTCACGCTCGGCAGTGTCATCGCCCAGCAGCTTTGCCATAAAGCCGTGAGCACATTCGTGTATCGGAAAAACGATAAATATGATGACCGCCACTGAGAAAAAGGATATCACCGTGGTGATAACATCTCCTCTGCCCGTCATCAATGCGATCAGGTCAAAAATAGGGCCTTGTATTCTATCCATAGCATCTCCTGTTCAGTTGCCGTTTATTGCTATTATTGGCGGTGTTTATCGTCATAAACACCGAACACCCAAAACAGCACAATATTTCCCATAATAGCTTACTATATTATTATAACGTATATTGCTGCTTTTTTCAAGAGGATTAAGGGAATTTACACCTATATTTCACCTAAGAAACATATTCCGATTTAACAGGTTGTTTGCGGTGTGGCTCTACCGCCGTTTAGACGAGATGTAGTCGCAAGGGTAGGGGTCAAACCTACGGTTTACCCCTGTGACCCCTATCCCTTTATTCCGCACACCGCTGCGCTGTGCGGCGATTTTTCAGGATAGGTTTATCGTGTCTGATTGTTTCGTGTATGCCACACATCTTCGTACCTCTCCTATCAATTCCATGCTGCAAATTGACTTATCTATGCGTAAGCGCCACCCGCAGAGCTTGCGGCGTTGCCTGTAATAAATCTGTGAAATGCACATTAAAACTATCTTAATTAGTTGTTGTTTATCCGCTGTGTTGCAACAATTGAAATATATCACAAGCTAATTAAAAGC
>JAZKZL010000216.1:0-4945 GCA_045612645.1 Oscillospiraceae bacterium | reverse complement strand
CTTTGGTCGCCCGTTAATGACGATCGTGTTTTGGCGGGCAACCAAAGGTCGCCCCTACGCCGATACATTAATTATCTTGCACCTACAAATTCCGATTTATTATATCACATATATGCTCAGATTTCAACCTCTGTCACACGATTTTCAGCAATGCTCTTCTGCACGTCAATGATGCGCTGATTGGTGCTGCCGCGGTAGGTCAGCATCAGGGAGCGGTTTGCAAGCTCGAATCTGCCGTCAACCAGCATATCCAGTATACTTAGCAGCTTTCCCACATATTCCTCTGTCTCCGCCTTTTTCTGCAGCTCCTCGAACGTCCAGCCGCTGTAGGACATCAGGTGATATCCCCGTTCCTTCAGGCGCTTGCCCAGCTCGTACAGCGCCGCCGCCTGACAGAAAGGCTCGCCGCCCGAAAATGTAACGCCCTTTGTGAGCGGATTTTCGGTGCATTCCTCAAACAGCTTGTCCGTATCGGTAAGCTTGCCGCCCGCAAAATCATGTGTCTCAGGATTGTGGCAGCCCTCGCACCTGTGAGGACAGCCCTGCGTGAACACCACATATCTGAGACCCGGTCCGTCCACGATGGAATCCTGCACCGTGCCTGCTATTCTTATTTCCATGGAAATTCTCCTTTAAAAAGCCGCCGCTTTTTACTGCGGCGGCTTATACCATTAATCTTTATTTATGCCGTGCTTAACTCTCTGCGATTCCTCTGCACGCTTAGCGTTGTTGAAGCGGTCAAGAGTACCTACAAGATAGCCTGTAATACGGCGGATACGCTCGAACTTCACATCATCCTCACGGCGGTGGCAGCAGGGACATTCATCATCGATAATGCCTGTAAAGCCGCACATGGGGTCTCTGTCAACAGGATGATTGATGGAGCCGTAGCCGATGCCGCTCTCCTTCATGCAGCGAACGATCTGCTCGAATGCGTCAAGATTCTTCAGCGGATCGCCATCCAGCTCGATATAGCTGATGTGACCTGCATTTGTGAGTGCATGATAGGGCGCTTCAAGTCTGATCTTCTTGAATGCGCTCAGGCTGTAATGAACTGGGATATGGAAAGAGTTCGTGTAATAATCGCGGTCTGTAATTCCCTTGATCTCGCCATACTTCTTCTTATCCATGCGCACAAATCTGCCTGAAAGACCCTCTGCGGGAGTTGCAAGCAGGCTGAAATTCAGCTTTGTCTTTTCAGATTCCTCGTCAAGGCGCTTTCTCATGTGGGTGATGATCTCAAGACCCAGCTTCTGAGCCTCCTCGCTCTCACCATGATGTACGCCGATAAGCGCCTTCAGGCACTCTGCAAGGCCGATGAAGCCGATGGAGAGAGTACCGTGCTTGAGCACCTCGCCGATATTATCGGCATAGCCGAGCTTCTCGGAATCTATCCATACGCCCTGTCCCATGAGGAAAGGATAGTTCTTCACATACTTGTCGCACTGGATCTTAAAGCGGAACAGCAGCTGATCGATGACCATATCCATCTTCTCATCGAGAGTGCGGTAGAACTTCTGAATATCGCCCTGCGCCTCAATGCCGAGACGGGGCAGGTTGATGGAGGTGAAGCTGAGATTTCCTCTGCCTGTTACGATCTCACGATCAGGATCATGAACGTTACCGATAACTCTTGTGCGGCAGCCCATGTAAGCCACCTCGGTATTGTAATCGCCCTCCTTGTAATACTGGAGGTTGAACGGAGCGTCAATAAAAGAGAAGTTCGGGAACAGACGCTTAGCTGAAACACGGCATGCAAGCTTGAACAGATCGTAGTTGGGATCGCTCTCGTTGTAGTTCACGCCTTCCTTTACCTTGAAGATATGGATCGGGAAGATGGGTGTCTCGCCGTTGCCGAGACCTGCCTCAGTTGCAAGCATAACGTTGCGGCTTACCATTCTGCCCTCGGGAGAGGTATCTGTGCCGTAGTTGATGGAGGAGAAAGGATTCTGCGCACCCGCACGGGAGTTCATGGTGTTCAGATTGTGGATGAGCGCCTCCATAGCCTGATAGGTGGAGCGGTCTGTTTCCTGCTCGGCAAGCTTTTCAGCTGTATCCTGCAGGGTGTTGAACTTCTCGCCGTACTTGCCTGCGGCGATCTCCCACTCAGCAGCCTTGTAATCATCGTTATCATTCAGCTTGGGGTTGAGTCCACGCTCCTCAGCAACCTGATCGCAGAGAGCCTTGATCTCCTCAGTTGTCTCAAGGAAATCAGTTCTTCCCTCATTAAAGCAGATAGCCTTAGCAAGATTGCGGATATACAGATGGCGGAAGGTCTTGGCAACGCCCTCTGCCATAGCATAATCGAAGTTCGGCACAGACTGACCGCCGTGCTGATCGTTCTGATTGGACTGGATAGCGATGCAGGCAAGAGCCGCATAGCTTGTAATATCATTAGGCTCACGCAGATGACCATGACCTGTGGAGAAGCCACCGTGGAACAGCTTCAGCAGATCTATCTGACAGCAGGTGGTGGTAAGAGTAAGGAAGTCAAGATCGTGGATATGGATATCACCGTTGATGTGCGCAGCGGAATGTGCGGGATCCAGCACATACATCTCATTGAACTGCTTTGCGCCCTCAGAGCCGTACTTCAGCATTGTACCCATAGCGGTGTCGCCGTCGATGTTTGCGTTCTCACGCTTGATATCGCAGTCGCTGGCAGACTTGAAGGTGAGATCCTCATAAGTACGCATGAGGGTGGAATCCATCTCACGCACTCTTGTACGCTCAGCACGATAGAGAATATACGCCTTGGCGGTCTTCGCGTGGCCCTCCTCAACGAGGACCTTCTCCACCATATCTTGTACCTCTTCCACAGAAGGATTTCTGCCGATAATCTCAACGGAAAGACGCTGGCAGACCTTATCCGCAAGCGCCATAGCCTCGTTGTAATCATTGCCGCCCACTACCTGTGCAGCCTTGAAGATGGCACCCGCGATCTTCTCAATATTGAAAGCGACCTGTCTGCCGTCGCGTTTCTTTATCATTGTTATCATAGCCATAACCCATCAACGCTCCTTGTTCTATCTCTTTTCGGGACACAACATATTGTATTTTTTGCCCCATTACATCTATTATATAGGCACAAAAGATTTTTGTCAAGGAAAAACGACAAGTTTTTTACAGCATGCTGTACAGAAAAACGACCTGCATTTTTGGTAACATTCAACAAAGATATGATAGCAATGCGGTCTGGCGGCTTGTGCCAAAAAAGCAAAGCCCCCACAACGGGAATATCTTCCTGTTGTGGGGGCATATGTTATTTTCACAAGTGTGATACAACTTCTTCTCAGTAGCCGATCTCAATCAATATATTGTATATAAGGATCGCTGCGAGAAGTACATTGAAAAGGTTACAGATTCCGATATAGGTGATGCGGCGCTTCTTATTCTTCATGCCCACGGAAACAAAACCGATCCATGCGCAGGAAGCCGCAACCGCCACCAGCAGAGCCGTCATTCTCACAAACGGACTTACAGGGATGGAAAGCACCTTGGGAACAAAAAGATCAAACAGAAGCTCCGCTAACGGCACCAGGATAAGCGGCAGAGTCGCCCAGCCCCAGAGATTTCTTTTATTGCGGAAGAAGATGATCGTCATAAAAACGAATAACGCAGTTATGATACAGCATTCAATTGCCATTGTGTCCCTCCTGTGTTTCCTGTAGTTCTCCCCCGTTTATCAGCCGAGGATGTCAGCCGCTGTTGTGCCGTCAGCGCAGACAGCAAAATAAACTGTGCTGCCGTCCACCTTTACAAAGCTCTCATCGAACTTGTACATCTCATCGGGAGAATAATCAGCATAGGTGTTCTTCTGCTTTTCGATGCGCTCGTTGAGAGCGGTCTCGATGGAAGCCGCAGCGGTCTCATCCACAGCTACAAAGATACCAAACTCATCGGGATATGCTCCTGCGCCCGCAACATAAACAGAAAACTCGGTAACGCTTGCGGGATCGATGCCGTAATATACGGTGAGTCTGTCCTCGGTTACCTCTGCCATGCCGGGGAATTCAACTGCTGTGAGCAGTTCTGCAGTGCGCTCTGCCGCTGTTGCAGCGATAGAGGATTCTGTGGAGCCGTCTGCGATATTGCTGCTTGCACCGCTGTCGGAGGATACGGATGTATCATTGCCGCTGCAGCCTGTCAGCAGGAGTGCCGCAGTCAGAGCGGTGGTGAATAACTTCATTCTGTTCATAATATATTTTCCTTTCTTTTTCTGTGTTACGATACGCTGTTCTGCAGGAAATTCAGCATACGATCGTATGTAATTCCCATGAAGTGCAGACCGTCAGCCTCGGCGTATTCCTCCATGAAATAGCCGTTTTCATCAATGATCTGGGAATAGAAATCAAGGTATCTTATGCCCTTATCGGTGCACATAGCCTTGATAAAGGCATTGAAGCTCGTTACCATATCGTTGGTGATGCCGCCGTGAGCAGCGCCTGTGCTGTCAGCGGTCACAGGGGATACAGAGATGCAGTAGATAGCGGAATTCGGGCAAGCTGACGAAAGCTTGTCGATAAGAGTCTCATAGCTGCCCTCCATAGCGGATGCGGATGCAAGTCCGTTGGAGCCGAGCATGATGAAGATACGGGTAGGTTGCATCTTCTTAGCATAGCTGAGAGCAGTACCTGTTGTGCCGTCGGGCAGATCAATATCATCGTTGTAAGCCTTGTAGGGAGTAAATCCTACGGTTGCGGCAACGTTCTTCATGCCGACCTTGTTATAGAGATAAAGACCTGTGGAGATACTGTCTCCGATGAACAGATCGTTCTCGAAAAAGCTCTTGTCATAAGCGGTATTGATAACGGGAGCAGGCTCGTCCTCAACGGGAGCGGTGGTGCTTTCCACAGGCTCATTGACAGGCTCTGTCGGCTCGGTGGTGCGCTTTGTCATGCTCACAGAGGTGGTAGCCTTTGTGGTGGTGGCAGCGGTGGTGCTG
>JAZKZL010000215.1:0-2358 GCA_045612645.1 Oscillospiraceae bacterium | reverse complement strand
CAACGGCAAGCCGCTCACCATGCGTGATGTGAACGACTTCGAGGATTATATCTACACATGGGACTTAAAGGGCAAGGATCTCACCGAGCCTTTCCCCGAGATCAACGGAAAAACTCCCGCTGCGGAGGAAATAAGAGCGGATATAATCCCCCCGATACTTCAGCTGAAAGACCGCCTGAAAAACTGCACGGGCAGCGAGATAACGCAGCAGCTGTGCGATTTCCTGTTTGACACCGTGGGCATTCAGCGTGCCGTTGCCGCCCACTGCAAAAAGGCAGGCAGCGAACTTCTTTCCGACTCGGACAAGGAGCAGATAAGCGCCTATCAGACACTGTGGAACACCATGCTCGAGATATTCGAGGGCGTGTTCAAAGGCATGGATGGCTATAAGATATCCATAAGCGATTACTGCGATCTTTTCAGGGATATATGCGCCGCCGCTACCCTCGCAAGACCGCCGCAGACTCAGGACTGCGTGCTGATGGGCGATATCGCCCGCACGCGCACCGAGGGCGTAAAGGCTGTTTTCATCGTTGGCGCAAGCTACGGAATGTTCCCGAATGAGGATGTCAACAGCGGTCTGTTCTCGGAATATGAGACGGAGCTGCTTTCGGAAAGCGTGGTAAAGCTCGGCATGAACAGGCGTGAGCGCCACTGCTACAACCGATATCTTGCCTACAGGGCGCTTTCCGCTGCCCGTGAGAGGCTTTATATAACCTGCCCCGTGCTGGATATCAGCTGCGGCAAGCTTTCGCCATCGGATGTCATCACGCAGGTGCAGGAGATGTTCGGTATCGCTATGGAGAGCGCGTCGCTGCTCGGCGAGGATTTCTACTGCCGCAGTCTTGCTGCCGCTCAGCAGAGATACGCCGCCGTTTCCCGAACAAACAGCGAAAAGCGCCCCACACTGAAAGCCGCACTGGAAAGAACGGGGGGCAAGGCGCTCACGCAGCAGCTTGACAGGCTGTGCAGCGGCCGTGCAACGGCATATAAGCACACCCTTGCCCCCGAGACCGCCGAGGCGCTGTTCCGCTCAAAGACCTTTTCCGCCACAAAGCTTGAACGGCTCAACAAGTGCAGGTTTGAGTACTTCTGCGCAAACGGTCTGCGCATAAAGGAGCGCAGCAGGCGCACTCTCAGCAGCATGGAGATAGGCAACGCCGTGCATTATGTGCTGCAGAAGATACTGGAGGAATACTGCGACAGGATGGAGGAATTTATCGCTCTCAGCCGTCCGCAGCTCTCCGAGCGCACACGTTTTTGGCTTGATAAATACAAGGAGGAGGCTCTCGGCGGCGACCACGCAAAGACTCTGCGTTTCTTCTATCTCTATAAGAATCTCACCACGGGCGCCGTGGATATCCTGATTCTTCTTCAGACGGAGTTCGCTGCCCGTGACTACCGCCCGAAGTTCTTTGAACTGAGACTGGGCGATGCCGAAACGGCTCTATCCCCCGCAGGCGAGGCAAAAAGCCTTGACGGCGCTAGGCTTGCGGATACCGTGCTGACCGATGAGGCTGACGCCTCCTACACCTATGCGCCCGACCGCTCCGATTCCGAGGACGGAAACCTCCCCGGCAGCGGCAGGCGTGAGATACGCACCGACGCCCTGAACGTGCATGTGCGTGAGGATATCGATGTGAAGATAACGGGAATCATCGACAGAGCGGATATCTTCACCGATAAATTCGGCAACGAATATATCCGCGTGGTGGACTACAAGACGGGCAGCCGTGAATTCAGCATGGTGAACGTCTATTACGGCATAAACACGCAGATGCTGATGTACCTTATCGCTGTGTGCGAGGCGAATCCCGAGCTGAAAGCAGGCGGTGTGAGCTATCTCCCCGCCCGCGTCACCGAGCCTGTGGACAAGCGCAGCGCTGCGTTCTCGCTGCTTGCATCAGACCACATCCAGAGCGGAATGTATGTGCTGAGCGACGCCACCTCCGCCGAAATGAACAGGTATGCTGAATATATGTCATCACGCTCGGGCGCAAAGCCTGAGAAGTTCATCCCCAAGGCGGAAAACAACCTCTCCGAGGGGGATTTCAGGATCCTCGCCGAAAGCTGCAAAGCACAGACCGCTCAGGTACTGGGCAAGCTGTATGACGGCGATGTGAACGCCGTTCCCACCGTTTACAAGGAGAAATATCTCGAAAAGAGAGCCTGCAGCTACTGCCGCTATGAGCATATCTGCGGTCATAACCCGCAGCATGAGCTTTTCGCCCTGCCGCTGCAGGAAAACAGCGAAGAAAACGACAACAACGACAGAAAGGAGCCGACGGATGAACTGGACTAAAGAACAGGAAGCCGCTATAGCGTTTCCGCAGGAAAACGGCAAGTCGGGGGCCAAGC
>JAZKZL010000214.1:0-2933 GCA_045612645.1 Oscillospiraceae bacterium | reverse complement strand
CCAGCGACGCCGAGCGATGCTCGGCTTACGCGGGGCGCAAACTCCATTTCGCATTCCCCTAATGGGAATGCGATTTTGCTGTGCAAAACCATTCCGTTTGCCACTGATCCCCTTTTAAAATGCACCTACAAATTCCGATTTGACAACCGCTTATTATCTCCGTCTGAAAATACTTCTCCTGAAAGCGCACCTGCTTCGCTATCTCCTCTTTTGTGAACGAAACACCCTCAGGTGCGACTACCCACTTATCCTCCACATCGTCAAAGCGGTGGATTACTGCGATAACCCTGCCTGTGAACTCATGAACAGGCTCGTTCACGCCGAGGATATACGCATCCTGTTCATCGCCATCGGGTGCCATAACATCCTTTATATATCCATAATTCACAGGATAGTACATATCGGGATGCTCGGGATGATAGCTGCCGAGCGGGCGGTCTATCGTTACAGTTACAATTCCGCCTATCATACACACCTCATAGAAACAAAAATTCACGCACAAACAATTATGCGTGAATTTTAGTTTATACTGCAATTAATAAATTACTTGCCCATGTTGTAACGCTTCTTGAATCTGTCAACACGTCCGCCAGTATCAACCAGCTTCTGCTTACCAGTGAAGAAGGGGTGGCACTTAGAGCAGATTTCTACTCTGATATCACCCTTTGTGGAGCGTGTTTCGATCTCGTTACCGCATGCACATCTGATTGTAGCAGCTTCGTATGCGGGATGGATTCCTTCCTTCATGTATGTCACCTCAATCCGTAATTATATTTAATCATTACAAGTTGTAATTATACCACACTTTTTTCAAAAATGCAATAGGTTTTTAAAATTTTTTCTTAAAATCCGAGAATTTTTGTGAAATCAGCGGAAAGTGCGCTCTGCAGAGCTGTTGCAGCGGCATTATCAGCGCCCTTTGTGGTGTAATATACCTTGATCTTAGGCTCTGTACCGGAAGGTCTGATGATAACGCTTGCATCATCCTCAAGATAGAATGTGATAACATCGGACTTGGGCAGTGTCAGAGTCTCAACGGAGCCGTCAGCGTTCTTCTTTGTGGAAGCCGCATAGTCAGCCACAGCCAGCACCTTAACGCCGCCGATAGCCTTGGGAGCGTCCTCGCGCAGACCTGTCATGATCTCCTTCATGCGCTGCATACCGCTTGCACCCTCGCAGGTGAAGTTCTCCAGCTTGTTGAAGTATACGCCGTACTCCTCGTACATTCTCTTGCGTGCCTCGATAAGGGAGATGCCCTTTGTGCGGTAGAACGCAGCCATCTCGCAGATGAGCATGGAAGCAACTACTGCGTCCTTATCACGAACATAGCCGCCTGCAAGGTAGCCATAGCTCTCCTCGAAGCCGAAGATATAGCGCTGCTCCTCGCCCTTCTCCTCAAGCCAGCCGATCTGCTCACCGATGAACTTGAAGCCTGTCAGCACTTCACGCAGCTCTACGCCGTACTTAGCGCAGATAGCCTTAGTGATATCAGTTGTTACGATAGTCTTAACAGCAACGGGATCCTTGGGCATTGTGCCGAGAGCAAGTCTCTCCTTGCAGATGTATTCCAGCAGCAGTGCGCCTACCTCATTACCTGTGAACAGAGCGTAGTCGTCGCCATCAGGAACTGCGATCCCTACACGGTCACAGTCGGGGTCGGTAGCCAGCAACAGGTCAGGCTTCTCAACAGCACAGAGGTTCAGACCGTACTGGAGCGCCTCACGGATCTCGGGATTCGGGAAAGGACAGGTGGGGAAGTTTCCATCGGGCAGCTCCTGCTCGGGAACTACCACAACATCCTTAACGCCGATCTCAGCGAGAATGCGGCGAACAGGCTTGTTACCTGTACCGTTCAGAGGTGTGTAAACCACCTTCAGACCGCTGTCAGCAACGAGATCTGTATGCAGACCCTGCTCCTTTACCTTTGCGATATATTCATCGATAACGCTGTCCTCGATGAACTTTACAAGACCGTCAGCAACCGCCTTATCAAAATCCATAGACTTAACGCCGTCGAAAACATCGATATTATTGATCTTGCCGAGGATGATCTCAGCAGCTTCAAGGGTAACCTGACAGCCGTCAGCGCCATACACCTTGTAGCCGTTGTACTTAGCGGGGTTGTGGGATGCTGTTACCATTACGCCTGCGCCGCACTGAAGCGCTCTTACTGCCCAGGAAAGCATAGGTGTGGGCATAAGCTCTTTATATATGTGTACCTCGATACCGTTTGCAGCCAGCACGCCTGCGGTGCACTTTGCAAAGTAATCGGACTTGATACGGCTGTCATAGGAAAGCGCCACGCGCTTTGTAAAGCCGTTCTCGAGGATGTACTCAGCAAGTCCCTGTGTTGCCTTGCTTACGGTGTAAACATTCATTCTGTTTGTGCCTGCGCCGATAACGCCGCGCAGACCGCCTGTACCGAACTCCAGCTCACGGTAGAAACGATCGTTCTTTGCTTCTTCATCGTTTGCAACGCTTGTAAGCTCTGCAATGAGGTCGGGATCTGCAACTGCCTTTTCCAGCCACAGCTCATACATTGTCTGTATATCTGCCATGATAATGTCCTCCTGTCAAATCGTAAAGATGTTGGATATCTACACATAACAATACTGGTATAGTATAACACAACCTCCTGCAAATTTCAAGGGGGAGCGCTTCATTTTATTGATTTTCATCAAATTTTGCGGTGCAAGCGGACATATTTCGGGGCGGTTTGACGTTAACCGAGATCGCATCACGCAAAAAAGCTCCGCCATTTCTGACGGAGCCTTGATATTCACAAAATTATGCGTTGTTCTGAGCAGCTCTCTTAGCCTCGATATCTGCAAGAGCATCCTTGCGGGAGAGGTTGATCCTGCCCTGCTGATCGATCTCCATAACCTTAACGATGATCTCATCACCGATGGAAACAACATCCTCAACCTTCTCAA
>JAZKZL010000213.1:0-11408 GCA_045612645.1 Oscillospiraceae bacterium | reverse complement strand
TTCTTTACGAGGCACATGATTACGAGGCACAGGGCAGAATAGCGGATTATGTCATCATCATGACCTATGAGTGGGGCTACACATACGGGCCGCCTTTGGCGGTATCTCCCGAAAACGAGATACGCCGTGTGCTGGATTATGCGGTCACTGCCATACCGCCTGAAAAGCTGCTGATGAGCCTGCCAAATTACGGCTATGACTGGACTCTGCCGTATACGCGAGGCACTGCCGCAAGAAGTGTGGGACTCACCGAGGCACTGGAGCTTGCGCAGCGTTACGGAGCAGAGATCCGCTTTGATGAGGCGGCGCAAACGCCTTATTTCAACTACACCTCGCCCGACGGAATGCGCCATGTGGTTTGGTTTGACGATCCCCGTTCCATCCGCTCAAAGCTGGAACTTGTGCGGGAATACGGCATTGCAGGAGTCAGCTTCTGGACAGTGAACCGCTGCTATGTCCCGGCATGGCTGCTGTTGCAGCAGCTTTTTGATATCGAACGCATTTAAGCAGCTTTTCCTCTTGCAAAATCGACGGATATATGTTATACTATAGTTGTCCAATAAATTTCAGAAAGGATGTTTTATTATGGATATCAAAGCAAAGATCGAAGAGATCGTTGAAAAGGTGAAGAATGATAAGGTTTTTGCCGCTAAGTTCAAGGCAGATCCCATCAAGGCTGTTGAGGGTGTTCTCGGCATTGATCTTCCCGATGACAAGATCAAGGATATCATCGACGGCGTTAAGGCTAAGGTTCAGCTTGACGATATCGGTGATAAGCTGGGCGGTCTCGCTGATAAGCTGGGCGGTCTGTTCAACAAGGATTGATCCTTTATATCGTGTTTATGAGATCCCACTGTAAAAAGTGGGGTCTTTCCTTTTTAGGGTTGCAAAAAATGTAATAATGTGGTACAATATGTATAATAATATATTCGGAGGTTGTGCTTATGCTCCATGGATATAAAATAGTCGGTATCTGTACCACGAAAATGAACGCTCAGCAGGATCTGTCGTTCCTTGAATGCCTGAACGAGCGCCTGCGTTATGAGGGCTACAGAGTTTTCATATACTCCACCTGCTCCGATCTTTACTGGGGAAACCGCAGTGAGCAGGGCGAGAAGTCTGTCTTTGATCTGATGGATTACGACGTGCTGGACGCCGTTATTATTACATACGAGAAGATAAAGGACAGGGCGCTCAGCGAGGATATCGCACGCCGTGCGAAGGAGAAGGGTCTGCCTGTTGTTGTGCTGGACGGTCATATCGACGGCTGCATCAATCTGAACTTTGATTTCAAGCTTGGCTTTGAGAAGATAGTCCGCCATGTGGTGGAGGAACACGGCCTGCGCCGCCTGCACATGATGGCAGGTATGAGGAACAATGTTTTCTCGGATGAGCGTATTGAGGTGTTCAAAAAGGTACTTGCAGAGCATGATATTCCCGTGGATGACAGCATGATAAGCTACGGTGATTTCTGGTCCACTCCCACAAAGGCTGCAACTGAGGAACTTATTGCTCGTGGCGAACTCCCCGAGGCGGTTGTGTGTGCAAACGACAGCATGGCTGTAACGATGTGCGGCGTTCTGAGAGATCATGGTATATCTGTGCCTGATGATATCATCATAACAGGCTTCGATGGTATCGATGATGTGCAGGTTGCAAACCCCACCATATCCACCTGTATGTGTACAAGTGCTGCGAGAGCAGAGATGGCTGCTGACATCATCCTTGGCAACAGACCTTATTCAGAGGAGGGTGAGGATGTTGCACTTGTGCCGGAGCTTGATCTTGCTCAGTCCTGCGGATGCGTGGTGGATAATCCGCTGAACGTTTCGGGACATCTCACCAGGATAAACGACAACTTCAACCGCTATCAGGGCGAGGAGCTGCTGTTCTTTGAAATGACATCCACTATTTTTGAGTGTAAGAACTTTGAAGAAGCTGCGCAGCAACTTGAACATCCTATGATATACAATTTCACCTGTGTTCTGCGTAAGGAGTGCATAGATGAAACGGTGAACCCCATGGCTATCCCCGAGGATATAGATACTGAAAACCTGTATCTTCTTTTCGAGACGGATTGCCCACGCCCTTTCACACCACATGAATTCAAAAGCTCCATGATATTCCCGAGCATGGAGGGTCACCTGCAGTTCGGCTATCCGTTGGTGTTCGTTGCGCTGAAGTGGCTTGAGATACCGCTGGGATATGTGGTGTTCCACTATCAGAATTATGATGTGCAGAACTACTGCAAGATCTATCAGACATCCAACTGTATCGGCAATGCGCTCGGTGGTCTTAGAAATATTCGTCATCAGCAGTGGCTGAACGCTCGTATGGAGGAGATCTATAAAATGGATCGCCTGACGGGTCTGTATAACCGTAATGCACTGGTGAACGAGTTTGAACAGCGTGAGTCCTCAATGCGCAGAGGCACAGAGAAGATCACCTTTATCCTTGCGGATCTTGACCGCCTGAAGTACATAAACGATACTTTCGGACACATGGAGGGCGATTTCGCCATCCGTTCCGTAGCGGAGGCGCTGAAGATGGCGGCACCCGCAGGTGCGGTACTTGCCCGTTGGGGCGGCGATGAGCTGGTTGCGCTTTTCACGGGCGAGTGTGACGAGGCGGTGCTGAAGGAAAATATGCGTGTATATCTCGAAAGGCGCACGAGCGAGCTTTCAAAGCCGTATGAGATCTCGGCGTGCGTCGGAGTTGTGTGCGTAGAGCCGTCTGAGCTTGTTTCTCTCGAGGAGATAACCAAGGCTTCGGACAGGCTGATGTACAACGAAAAGTTGGCAAAAAGAAAGGCAAGAGATCAGCAATAAAAAAGGGGGATCATCACTGTGTGATCCCCTGTTTGTGAAGTGTTTTCATGGAGGCGACATATTTTGAAAAAACTGATGATAACAGCCATCGTGCTGTATTCCATCGTAATAAGCGCTGTAGTGAACAGCTTTCTTCTGATAAAGCAGGAGCTGTGGCTACTTTTGATCGCAGTTCCGCTGTTTGTGCTGGTGAACGGCATTGCGGGCTTTTTGCTGATAAAGACACATTCAAAGCGGCTTAGAGTATGCTGCCACGGCACGGTCACTCTGCTGGTGTTCGTTGCTTCGGCGGTGATATCGCTTGTGTATCACATCATCCTTGCGGTGAATGCCATCGTGGGAGACGGCAGCTTTATGGATCTTCTGTGGAGCGCTGTTTACTGCATTGCCCTTGAGGCGGTGGTGTTCTGGAACGGCATCATCAGTGTGTATCTCACATCGGTGCAGCTCGGAATAAAGCAGCGAGTGATAGGCGCACTGTGCGGCATGATCCCGATAGTGAATCTCATCGCTCTTGGGGGGATCATCCGCTCCACATACTGCGAGGTGCTTTTCGAGAGCGAAAAGGAGCAGCTGGATATCGTGAGAGCAGATAAGCAGATCTGCAGGACGAAATACCCTCTGCTTATGGTACACGGTGTATTTTTCAGAGATTCCGCAAAGTTCAATTACTGGGGACGTATCCCGGCGGCTCTGGAGAAGAACGGCGCGGTTATTTATTACGGCGAGCATGAATCGGCGTCATCTGTGGTGGCAAGCGCGGAGGAGCTCAGCGTCCGAATAAAGGATATCGTGGAGCAGACAGGCTGCGAAAAGGTGAATATCATCGCCCACTCAAAGGGTGGACTGGACTGCCGCTATGCCATAGCGAAAATGGGCATGGCTCCGTATGTTGCGTCTCTCACTACGATAAATACACCGCACCGTGGCTGCCTGTTTGCGGATCATCTGCTGCAGACCATCGCTCCCGAGATACAGAACGGCGTTGCGAATACATATAACTCCACGCTGAGAAAGCTGGGGGATAAGGCTCCCGATTTCCTCACGGCAGTCGGAGATCTCACCGCGGATTCCTGCGAAAAGCTGAACGCCGAGATAGGCGGCGTTCCCGAGGGTATCTTCTGTCAGAGTACAGGCTCGGTGCTGAAACATGCAAGGGACGGACAGTTTCCGCTGAACTTCTCCTATGGCATAGTAAAGCAGCACGATGGCCCGAATGACGGACTAGCAAGCGAAAAGGCTTTTGCGTGGGGCGAGCGGTATACGCTGCTCACAACGGGAGCGTCAAACGGCATTTCCCACGGTGATATGATAGATCTCAACCGCCGCAACGTGGATGGCTTTGATGTGCGTGAGTTCTATGTGCAGCTTGTGAGCGATCTGAAAAACAGAGGGCTGTAAAGCGCAGCTGAATTACGGATAACAATAACGCCTGAGGAACTGATCCTCAGGCGTTTTGTTATGCTTTTTTTCTGAACACGAACAGCTTGCTGAGAACGTAATTCAGCACCAGTACGACTATGTTGGAGACTACCTTTGCGGCAAATTCATAAATTCCGTTCTGAATGCCTGTCAGATCCACCAACAGGAACATTATCACAAGATCCACAACCAGTGTGAACAGCCTTGAAAGGAAAAACATCACACATTCCCGCAGGATGCCCGCCTTTTTGGTGCCGCTCTGAAATACGAAGATGCGGTTTGTGATGAATGCGAAAGTCACCGAGCATATCCATGAAAGGATAACGGGAAGAGCCGTGTTGCTTTCCGTGCCGAATGCGGAGGTGATGTTGAATATCCATCTCAGCCATGCGGGAACGGCGTTTTCATCGGGGAATATCCACCTGAACAAGTAGTATGTCACGAATGAGATTATAGTTGTACACACTCCGAAAATGATGTACATTATTATCTCGCGGTGCTTTGTGAACAGCGCTTTTCTGCCCTCGGCAGTTTTAAGATTGCGAAGCGCTTCACCGATGTCTATTCCTTTGATAGTTATGGCGTTTCGCCTCCTGTCAGATACTACACATCTTTACAAGGGTGTAGCTTTCTATATCCTCGACCTTTGCGGTTTCAAGAAAATGCATCATGATCCTGGCGCATGATACCTCGTCCATTGCCTTTTCCACAAGTTTTGTGCCGTTTTCGTTTTCAATTCCCAGCTCGACGGTTATCAGACCGTTTGGAAGTCGTGCTGCCTGAACGAAATACACGCCATCGTAAAGTGCCTTTTCCAGTGAGAGCGTGAGGAACTGCTCGTCGTTTTCAAATGCCTCATCCAGCATGTACATGGCGGTGTTCAGTTCCGCAGGAACACGCTTATCCTGATTTTCTGCCATTATGCCGAATTTATTGACAGCCTGCGGTTTTTCTTTTCTGCCGAACAGCTTTCTGAAAAACCCCATCATGCTCTTGTTACCTTGAAGAGTCTTGCTCCGTGGGGCTGTACCTTTGCAGAAATGCTGTCGGTCACATTGCCGAGAAACTTGCCGCTCCATACATCCATAATGGCAAAGTCAGCGGAGAAGGGTAGCGCCGCAGTGATCTCACACTCGCTCTCGCCGCAGTTGAACAGTGCCACATAGTAGCTCTTGCCGTCGTTATGAGAAGTGAACCATGCGATCTGCTCGCCGCCGTCAACCACCTTTCTGAACAGGGGGTGAGCGGAGTGAGTATTGTTAAGCACCTCTATAAGCTCTGCGTTTGTGAGCAGGCTCATGGTGAAGTCATCGAACTTTGTCATTTCGCCGCCGATCATGAGAGGAGAACGCATCATGCACCACAGGGTCATCATGGTTATCTGCTCATCCTCGGTGAACTTTGTGCGGATATCGGGATTATAATCCTGCAGGATAGCGCCGATGGGGAGCATATCGCAGTCGGGCCAGTGACCTGCACCTGCGTGGATGCACCACTTTTCCGCACGATCGAACATATTATAAAGCAGCTCCCACTGATCCCAGAAATCGTCTGTGATACGCCACATATTGGATACTTCCTTGTAAAGCTCTGCTCTTTCCACCTGAGCGGGGCCGGGGGAGAGGGAAAGTACCATGTCTCTGCCGCAGGAGCGGATAGATTCGCTCACCATCACAAGCTCGCTCTCCTCGTGGGGAAGCTCACGGCAGATGTCGTCGATCTTGATGAAGTCAACGCCCCACTGAGCATAAAGCTCGAAAAGGCTGTCGTAATAGGCTCTTGCGCCGTCTTTTTCAGGATCGACGCCGTACATATCGGTGTTCCACTGACAGATGGAGGAGGTCTTTGCTATCTGTCGTGCGGTCTTGTCTGTGCCTTTGATGGCGGTGTTCTGATGAACAGCCTGACGGGGGATTCCACGCATGATGTGGATACCGAACTTCAGACCGAGGGAGTGAACGTATTCGGCGAGAGGCGCAAAGCCCTTTCCGCCTACCGCAGAGGGGAATCGGTTTTCTGCGGGGATGAGGCGGGAGTATTCATCCATGCAAAGCTCGGTGAAGGGGTGGTACTCGTGGTTTGTAGCCTTAGGCTGCGACCACTGGATATCCACAACTATGTACTCCCAGCCGTACTGCTTGAGGTGCTTTGCCATAAATTCGGCGTTGCCTCTTACTGTTGCTTCGTTTACTGCGGGGCCGTAGCAATCCCAGCTGTTCCAGCCCATGGGTGGTGTTTTTGCGATCATGATTCATTCTCCTTTGGGTATGAATTAAAGTACATATCAATTCTAACATATTTTTATTGTTTTTTCAACACCTTTCACGACAAAAACCTTGAAATAAGGGCAGGAAAGTGCTATACTTAAAATGCAACTATTACTAATGAGGTGATGTATATGAGAAAATCGTCATTATTGGCTCTTGTAGTTACAGTTATGTTGACAGGTTGTGCTGATAATACTGTACTCTCCGATAGTATGCCTGTTGATTCCGAAAGCGCAGAAGCTGTCGCTTCATCGGTTACATCGTCGACGATCAAGGCGGAAGAATCCACAGAAGAACAACAGACATCCGCAGCCACTACGCAGACTACAACATCTGCTGCGACAGAGCAGACCTCGACATCTGCCGCTACTGCTCAGACGACCACAGAATCCACCACGGCACAGACAACAGCTTCAACCACCGCTCTGACAGTAACAGAGCCTGTTCCCGACGAAACATGGGAATACTACACATCGGATGCATACACAGAGGAATCCAATGTTGAAACCCCTGCCGAGGATGATATCTATGATCCTGTTATTGATGTGCCTGTTTATTCCGACAGCAATCTCGGCGATTATGTTCTGCTGACGGTAGTCCCCGAAAAAATATACTGGAATGAGCTTGATTATTTCCACCCCACCGAGGGTGAGGAATTCACCATGCTGTTCCCGAGCTTTTTCTATGAAACATTCAAAGAGTCCGACAGCGTGGTGCTGCAGTTTGATTCCATAAAAAGTGATCACATACAGCTTGAAGCTGACATGAAAGAGCAGTGCGGCGGATGTGATTTCGTATACAGCTATGTCCGTCCGAGCGATTCGTGGAAAAAGGATATGCTGTTTCAGATAAAGGACGGCAAACTTGCAAAGCTTGACTGCGAGAAGTACATAAAGACTTATTACAATGATTACGAAGCGAAAAGCTGGGTAATGAGCGACCACAAGGACGAATTCTATTACGGAATGACGGTGGCTGAGGTCGATGCTTTCATGGCAGATCAGCACGCCGAATGTGTTGAAGCCGAGAAATACTGGAATAAGATCATTGAAGAAGACCCGAACAACGCCGTTGATTTTGAGATGAGCCACAGCTATTTCACATGGGGAATGGTGATGCGTGTGAAGCTGGCAGAGGATCATAGTACATCTGACACAGAATCGAATGAAACAGCAGTGTACGATGATGTTTTTCGTGGAGCTGCAGGCTCTGCGACAGGCGCTCCGATGACTTATGAGGATGTAATGAGCATGATAGCCTCAGGCGAAGAGCACGGGGAGTATCTTGATTCGCTGTATCTTGTGGAAACAGTAAAGGCACTTACTGCAAAAGAGTGTGCAAAGCTTGATGGCTGGGACATTACTTATTCGGACAGGACTGTATACGAGGTCAATATTATCGAAGATCTGATAAGCGGTGAAGCTGTCGGACGTAAGGAGTACATATTTGTATCCATGGGTAATGCTCAATGGCAGAACAAGGGCGACCCGATCTATGCACCCGGCGAGAAATTCACTGTTGCTTTGACAAAACCGCAGCAGGGCTGTGATTTCCTTAGAACTCCGGGCAGCTTTATGTTCAGATATGACGCAGTTGAGGATGCTTCGGGAAACATAACGCTCTATTCCAGAAACAGCGCAATGGATGATCTGGATCTCCCGAATGCGGTAGAAATAGAAAAAACGGTGATAACCAGTACGACGAAAAATCCTGCTATTTATACGCAGGCTGTTGAGCTGGAATCTCTTGTGGATTTTATAAGCTCCGATTGGGAGCAGAAAGGAATATCCTCCCATTTCAAGAATATCGTGCAGTGAGCCTGATGTGCTTTGTTCGGCCTGCTAAAAAACCGCACAGTTAAGCCGATGCAACCTGAAGCTTACATAAAGAAATCCGAAATTGGTGGAGTATTTCAGCCTGAAATGCTATGATGATATCACCAAACATAAGGAGGACAAACATCATGACACTCGGCGAAAAGCTGGCGATGTACAGAAAACAGAATAATTATACACAGGAGCAGCTTGCAGAACTGCTCGGAGTTTCAAGGCAGGCTATCAGCAAGTGGGAGAGCGATCAGGCATACCCCGAAACGGAAAAGCTGATAAAGCTCAGCGATATGTACGGCTGCTCCCTTGATTATCTTATCAGGGACAAGCAAAATGAGGCACAGCCTGCAAATGGTGTTTCGGTACGGCTTACGAACATCTATTATGAGCGCAAAAGCGAGCGAACAGTGCGTGGTGTTCCTCTTTGGCATATAAATATCGGTATGGGCAGGTCGGCGCATGGTATATTTGCGCTGGGTCTTGTGGCGAGGGGAGTGTTCTCCTGCGGCTTGCTTTCTGTGGGCGTTTGCTCCTGCGGTGTGTTTAGCCTCGGTCTGCTGGCTTTCGGCTCTTTGGCGCTGGGACTTATCTCGCTGGGCGCAATTTCTGTGGGAGTCATCGCACTGGGAGCTGTAGCGGTCGGTCTGCTGGCGCTCGGTGGTTGTGCGATAGGTCTGGTATCGGCGGGCGGAGCAGCGGTTGTGGAGTATGTGGCGGTAGGTGATAGTGCAAGGGCGCAGGTGGCGATCGGTATCACGGAGGCTTTCGGTGAATACACCCACATCGGCAGATATTCGGTGCAGGAGTATTCTGAGATAATGGATAGGATAGACAGCACCGTGCCGTCATGGCTGAAATGGGCAGGCAGCATCATAAAATTTGTTATATAATAAAATAATGTGAAATATTTTTTGAAAACCCCTTTACAAACGTTTTTTTATATGTTATAATAACCGTGTTGTGCTATGCACAGCCATACCGTTTTCCTGGAGTGCGGATGAACACCAGTCCCTCCCTACGATAACGGAATAAAATTTATTTTATTATGAGGTGTTATTATGCTCAGAAAAGAAGAAAAGGCACAGGTAATCGAGGCTAACCGCCTTGCAGACAACGACACAGGTTCTCCTGAGGTTCAGATCGCTATTCTCACAAAGAGAATCAACGACCTCACCGAACACATCAAGGTTCATCAGAAGGATCACCACTCCAGACGTGGTCTGCTGAAGATGGTAGGTAAGAGAAGAAACCTCCTCAACTACCTGCAGAAGAAGGATATCGAGCGTTACAGAGCAATCATCGCTAAGCTCGGCATCCGTAAGTAATCAAGTGCAAAAATGGGCAGCACTGCGCTTAAAAGTTCAGTTCTGCCCCTTTTGTATTACTCTTGAATTACTTTATCTCATTAAAGGTGCGCAGAGGTTAGCATTAAACCGAGCGTCTGAAATTTTCGGGCGCTGGGTTTATTGCTAAAGCTGTGTGTACCTTTCCACAATGAAATTATTTTATGAAAGGAAATTAAAAAGATGTTTGAGAATTACAGAGTTTTCAAAACCATGTTCGCAGGCCGTGAGCTCACCGTTGAGACAGGCAAGGTATGCGGACTTGCAAACGGCTCCTGCTGGGTAAAGTACGGCGAGACCGTTGTTATGGTAAACGTAACAGCTTCCGCTAAGCCCCGTGACGGCGTTGATTTCTTCCCCTTAGCTGTTGATTATGAGGAGAGACTTTACTCCGTTGGTAAGATCCCCGGCGGATTCCTTAAGAGAGAGGGTCGCCCCTCCGAGAAGGCTATCCTTACCTCCCGTGTGGTTGACCGTCCTATGCGTCCTCTGTTCCCCAAGGATATGAGAAACGACGTTGCTATCACAATGACAGTTCTGGCAGTTGATCCCGATGCATCCCCCGAGATCCTCGGCATGATCGGTGCGTCCATTGCAGTTTCCATTTCCGATATCCCCTGGAACGGTCCTATCGGCGGTATCTCCGTTGGCCTCGTTGACGGCGAGCTGGTGCTGATGCCCACTCTCGAGCAGAGAGCAAAGACAGACCTCACACTGACTGTTGCATCCTCCGAGCATAAGGTAGTTATGATCGAGGCTGGCGCTAATGAGGTTCCCGATGAGAAGATGATCGAGGCTATCATGGCAGGTCACAAGGAGATCACCACAAGCCTTATCCCCTTTATCAAGGATATTCAGGCTCAGATCGGCAAGCCTAAGTTTGCTTTCGAGTCTCAGGAAGTTGACCACGATATGTTCGACGCTATCTCCGATTTCGCTATCGAGCGCGTAAGATATGCTCTCGATACCGATGACAAGAACATCCGTGAGGAGCGTCTTGCACCCATCGTTGACGATATCCACGCTAAGTTCGATGAAGTATATCCCGAGAAGATCGGCATGATCGATGAGTGCATCTACAAGCTGCAGAAGTTCGTAGTTCGCCGCTGGCTGCTGGATGAGGGCAAGCGCGTTGACGGCAGAAGAATGGATGAGATCCGTCCTCTCGCTGCTGAAGTAGGCGTTCTTCCCAGAGTTCACGGTTCCGGTCTGTTCACAAGAGGTCAGACACAGGTTATGACCATCGCTACACTGGGTCCCGTAAGTGATTCCCAGAAGCTCGAGGGTCTTGACGAGGAAGACGGCAAGCGTTATATGCACCACTATAACTTCCCCGCATACTCCGTAGGCGAGACAAAGGCAAGCAGAGGCCCCGGCAGACGTGAGATCGGTCACGGCGCACTGGCAGAGCGCGCTCTCGTTCCCGTCCTTCCCTCTCTCGAAGAATTCCCCTACGCAATCAGACTTGTTTCAGAAGTAGTTTCCTCTAACGGTTCTACATCTCAGGCTTCTGTCTGCGGTTCTACTCTTGCACTTATGGACGCAGGCGTTCCCATCAAGGCGCCCGTTGCAGGTATTTCCTGCGGTCTTATCACCGAAGGCGACAGCTGGGACACCATGATCGACATTCAGGGTCTTGAAGACTTCTTCGGCGATATGGACTTTAAGGTTGCAGGTACCAAAAAGGGTATCACTTCCATTCAGATGGACCTTAAGATT
>JAZKZL010000212.1:0-17090 GCA_045612645.1 Oscillospiraceae bacterium | reverse complement strand
GCAATAACTAAAACTACGGGGACAAAAGCCAAAAAGCCATCCTCGGGAAAGAAACTGACGCAGCGTGCAAAGGAGCTTGTAGGCCCCGATAAGATCGGTTTTTTCTATGGCAAGGGCAGCATTGATGTGCCTATGATGATAATCACGCTGGCGCTGCTGGTGTTGGGAATCACCATGATGTTCTCGGCGAGCCATGCGCTCTCCTACCGTGACAACAAGGGAGATTCCTATGGCTACGCAGTGAATCAGATGATCTTCGCGGGCGTGGGACTTGTGGGAATGTTCTTTGCGAGCTTTATGGATTATCGCCTGCTGAGAGCGGAGAAGCATATTACCATAAAGGGCAAGCAGTATCCCGTTACGTTTTCACACGCGATAATAGTGGCAGCACTGGTGCTGCTGTTCCTTGTTATTCCTTTCGGTGTAAGCAACACCGAAAACGGTCCCAGACGTTGGCTGCCTTTCTTCGGAAGAACGTTTCAGCCGTCTGACGTAATGAAATTCGCGCTGATAATCTTTTTTGCATATTACATCGCAAAAAACTACAAGAAGATGCGCTATACCTTTACAGGTCTTGTAAAGCCGTTTATCCTGCTGGCTGTGGTTGGCTGGCTGATGTATATCCAGCCTCACCTTTCGGGTCTGCTCATCATGCTGATGATATGTGCGGCGCTGCTCTTTATCGGCGGTGTTAACATGAAAACGGTCATCATCGCAGTAGCTGTTGCAGGAACGATACTTATCCTGGCATTCTTCACTGGAAGTGAATACACCTACTTCGCAGACAGAATCGCCAACACCTTTGACCCTCTTGTTGATACGGGCAACAAGACCTATCAGTCCTATCAGGCGGTGCTTGCAATAGGCTCGGGAGGACTATGGGGCGTGGGATTCGGTAACTCTGCGCAGAAATACTATTACCTCCCCGACGCAGAGAACGACTTCGTTTTCGCTATTCTCTGTGAGGAATTCGGTTTTGTGGGCGGCGCACTGGTAATAATTCTGTTCATGATCTTCGTGTTCAGAGGTTTCTATGTGGCGCGCAAATCCGAGGATCGTTTCGGTATGCTGCTGGCTACGGGAATTACCCTGCAGGTTGGTCTGCAGGCGCTGCTGAACATCGGCGTAAACTGCTGCTGCATCCCGAATACTGGTATCTCGCTGCCATTCTTCAGCTATGGAGGAACGGCGCTGGTAATCCAGCTCGTTGAGGTGGGTCTGCTGCTCTCTGTTTCGAGACGGGCAAAACTTAATTAAAGATAAGGACGGTCATTCGATAATGAAAGCTGTATTTGCCGCAGGAGGAACTGCGGGACACATAAATCCTGCGCTGGCTATCGCAGATAAGATGAAGTCGCTCTTTCCCGAGACCGAGATACTTTTCATCGGCACTCCCTCGGGCATGGAATCAAGACTGGTGACAAAGGCGGGATATGAATTCCGCGGCGTGGAGATGGCAGGTTTTCAGCGCAGTCTCTCGCTGAAAAGCATCGGCAGGAACATGAAGGCGGCGTATTACTACCTCATTTCCGCAAAAATGCAGGTGAGGAAGATACTCAAGGAGTTCAAGCCCGATATCGTTATCGGAACAGGCGGATATGTTACGGGAACAGTGCTTTCTCAGGCGGTTTCCATGGGCATAAAGACCGTTACGCACGAGAGCAATTCATATCCCGGCATGGCTACAAAAATGCTGGCTAAAAAAGCAGACAAGGTGCTGCTTGCGACAGAGGACGCAAAGAAGCATTTAAGCTCTGCGGAGCGCTGCATAGTTACTGGAAATCCTCTGCGCTCCAACATAAAGATCGAAGACAGAAAGGCGGCAAGAGAGCGTCTCGGTCTGCCTGAGGGATTCACTATCCTTTCTTTTGGCGGTAGTCTCGGTGCAAATCGTATCACCGAAGCGGTGGCGGAACTTGTGGCATGGGAGCAGAAAAAGGGTGGCATCAACCACATCCATTCCTACGGCGGAAACGGTAAAGAGAAATTCTACAACGCACTTTCCGAAAGCGGAGCGGCGGAGGACAGCACACGCCACATCTTCCGTGATTATATCGATAATATGTATACCTGCATCTGTGCGGCGGATCTTATAATCTCCCGTGCGGGCGCTATGACCATAACCGAGCTTACAGCCATCGGCAGACCTGCAATTCTAGTGCCGTATCCGAATGCGGCGGAGAATCACCAGTATTACAATGCGCTGACTCTCAGCAATGCAAATGCGGCGGTGCTTATCGAGGATAAGGATCTGACAAAGGCAAGACTGGTGGAGGAGGTCTCTGCGCTCTACAACGACCGCGACAGGCTGGCTCTCATGGAGGGTAATGCGGCGAGATCTGCTGAAAACAATGCGGCAGACCGTATAATGAGTGAGATAATCGACCTTATCGGCGAGGAAAAGTTCACTTTGTAATTTCACAAAAAACGCGCTTTGGCATAAGATGGAGTATCCGTTAATATGCTAAGGAGTGATACTATGAAAAACAGTCAGAAGCTGGTCATCAGCGGAGGACGTAAAATAGAGGGCGAACTCAGAGTGCAGGGCGCGAAGAACAGCGTTCTCCCTCTGCTTTCTGCGGCTGTACTCGCTAATGGCGAAACTGTATTACATAACTGTCCGCAGCTTTCGGACGTGGACGCGGCCTGCCGCATACTTGCGGGTCTCGGCTGCCGATGCACGAGAAGCGGCGGCACTATCACAGTGAATGCCTCATCCGTAAGCAGTAGTGATATCCCCGATGAACTTATGCGGGAGATGCGCAGTTCCATCATGTTTTTAGGCTCGGTGCTTGGGCGCACGGGGCGCTGCAGGCTCTCATTTCCCGGCGGCTGTGAGCTGGGTGCGCGGCCTATCGATCTGCACCTTTCTGCGCTGAAACAGATGGGTGCGGTCATTGCAGAGGAACATGGATTTCTTGAGGTGACGGCACCGAACGGATTGAAAGGCGCAAAGATAACGCTTTCGTTTCCGTCCGTGGGAGCTACCGAGAACATCCTGCTGGCGGCGGTGACTGCAAAGGGCGTTACAGAGCTGCACAATGCAGCGAGAGAGCCTGAGATATGCGATATCGCAGCGTTTCTCACAAAATGCGGAGCAAGGATATCGGGCGCAGGCAGCGGCGTGATATACATTGAGGGCGTGGAAAGGCTTTCTCCTGCCGAATACAGCGTAATGCCCGATCGCATTGCGGCGGGAACATATCTCTGCTGTGCGGCGGTGACGGGCGGCGAGCTTCTTCTGAGCGGCTGCCGTACCGAAGATATGACGGCGTTTCTTTCGGTGCTTGAGAGCATGGGCTGCCGTGGTTATGCCTACGGCGGCGGAAAGATGTATTTCAGCAGGAAACGGAAGCTTGTTGCGCCTCCTACGATACGCACGATGCCGTATCCAGGCTTTCCTACGGATATACAGGCGCCTATAATGGCGGTGACAGCCCTTGCAGAGGGTACATCGGTATTTGTGGAGACCATCTTTGACAACCGCTATCGCCATGTGCCTGAGCTTGTGCGGCTGGGTGCTTCAATCAAGGCGGAGGGCAGAGTTGCAGTGGTGGAGGGCGTCAAACGGCTTACAGGCGCAAAGCTGTGCGCCTATGAGCTTCGCGGCGGCGCGGCGCTGATAACTGCGGCGCTGGCAGCAGAGGGCGTTTCGGAGATAGAGGGTATCAGCTACATCGACAGAGGCTACGACAGCATTGAAAACCTGCTGCGGCAGGCAGGCGCAGATATTCGGCGCATAAACGGATAAACAAGGCAAAGGAAGGAGAAAGACGCATGAAGAAGAAAAAGATAACGGCTGAGCAGAAGAATGCAAAGAGAAAGGCGTCTCTCGACACTTTATACAAGGATATGCAGAAAAGCAAGGCAGAGGAGGCTCATGCTGCGCAGAGCGGTACGGCATCTGCGGCAAAAAAGCCTGCAAAGCGTGTGAAGAATAAGATATCGTCTGCGGGAAAGCCTGCCTCAAAAAGGATAGCAAAGACTGCGCCAAATCAGCCTGCGGCAGTTCCTGCGGAGCAGCGCAGGGCGGTCAACAAGGCGGTTAACAAGGCTGTCAACAAGAATCGCAGCAAGAATCGCAAAAAGCAGGGAAGCCGCGGCGGAAACTATGTGCTTTATTATCTGTTTGCGGGCATCATTGCGGCGATCGTGTTTGCGGTGCTTGCAAAGACTGTGCTGTTTGATCTCGGTACTATCAACGTTGTGGGAAACGTGCGCTACACTGATGAGGAAATCATATCCAACAGCGGACTGGTGATCGGCACCAGTTTGCTTGATATCGACACCGAGAGGGCGGAGGAGATAATCGTAGGCTCGCTTTCTTATATCGACGCCGCCGAAGTGAAGAAGTCATTTCCCACAAAGATAGAGATAACCGTAAAGGAAGCGGAACGTTGGTATGTTATGAAAACAGGCAACCGCCCATACATCATATCAAGGCTTGGTAAGATAATCGAGGAGGAGTCAGATCCCGCGCTGCCCGTGGTGCTGGGTTATGATCCGCTGATACCTGAGGTGGGCAGGATGCTTTCATCCGAGGAGGACGGCAAGAACGATCTGCCTGCGCTTATCCTCACTGCTGCGGAAAATGCGGAGCTTGTGGGCATAACCACTATTGATATCACAGATAGATTCGAGATCAAGGTCATTGTGGAGGACAGAGTCACACTGCAGCTTGGTCTGTCGGATTCCCTCGAAAACAAGCTGCACATCGCAAGGGAGCTTATTGAGACCGAGATATCTGCCACGGAGCGTGTAACGGTAAATCTCACCAATCCCGAAAAGGCTTATGTGCGTGATAATAACATGATCGAGAATGATGTTGCAGTGCCTCAGCTGCCCTCGGAGCAGACCGCAGAAAGCTCTGATACTGCCGAATAAATTCAGTAAGGACATGGAATGCCATGTCCTTATTGCTTTCGGAAAACGAAAGAAAAATTACAGAATTTTCTTTAAAAAACAGTTGCAATTTAGTTTGAAATCTGCTATAATGATAAATAGATATACAATGTATAGTGAATAAATATCTTGGAGGACGATAAATATGCCATTTGAAATAGATAAGCACGATGATGATTTTGAAATTGATGATCTTGAATTTGACACCCGACTGATGGTTATCGGTGTTGGCGGTGGCGGTGGTAACGCTGTTGACCATATGATAGATGCAGGCATGACCGGCGTAGACTATGTTGTTGCGAATACTGATGTTAAGGCGCTCCGCTCCAAGGATGGCAGCAAGATGAAGCGTATGCAGATCGGCAGAAAGCGCACAAGAGGTCAGGGTGCAGGCAATAATCCCGAGGTAGGTCAGGAGGCTGCTGTTGAGAGCCATGACGAGCTTGAAAGCGTTATGGATAAGGTGTCTATGGTGTTCGTTGCCGCAGGTATGGGCGGCGGAACAGGTACAGGCGCTGCTCCTGTAGTTGCAAACATTGCTAAGGAAAAGAACATCCTCACTGTAGGTGTTGTTACAAAGCCTTTTGCCTGGGAGGGCGAGGCTAAGATGGCTCAGGCAATGAAGGGCATCAGCGAGATGCAGAAGTACGTTGACGCTCTTATCGTTATCCCCAACGAGAAGGTCAAGGAGATGTCCAACGGCAAGCTCACTATGCTGGACGCTTTCAAGGCGGTAGACGGAGTGCTTTACAAGGCTGTTCGCGGTATTTCCGATCTGGTTACAGGCGTTGGATTCATGAACGTGGACTTTGCTGACGTAACAATGGCGCTGAAAGATTCCGGTATTGCTCACATGGCTATGGGTAAGGGTAAGGGTGATAACAAGATCCAGGATGCTCTGAACGAGGTTCTTCACAGCCCGCTGCTTGAGACCTCCATCTCAGGTGCAAACAGAGTTCTGCTGAACGTAAGTATTCCCACATCCTGCACACTGGATGATTTTGATACCATTTCTGCTGAGATCACAAAAAATGCCGCTCCCAATGCGAGAGTTAAGGCAGGTATCATGTTTGATGATGCTTTGGATGATGACGAGATCTCCATCATCGCTATCGCTACAGATTTCGGCAAGTGTGCCTCTTCCGATATTCCTGTCAAGGTGAATATTGATGACAGCGAGATCGTAAGCCAGCTTTCCACAAGCTTCGGCAACGAGCCTGTTTCCATTAACGATACCGATACAAGCGATATCGATACACTGCTTCAGATACTGAACAGCTCTAAGTGATAACAATAATAGTACATAGATTCCGCCAAGTTTTTTGGCGGAATTTTTTTGAGCAGCAGATGTGAATAAGGAAGTTTTCTGCCGTTTATTTGAAATATTGCAGATAAACAGTGTGGTTTTTCAACAATATTTGTCTAAAGTCATAAACTTGTTGAAAACACTTGAATTTTTCTGCGTTTTGTAATACAATATTTATATGTGGCAGTACGTTTATACCAACTGTCTTTGATTATGAATATTATATTTCCCGGGAGGATTAATTATGATTAGATTTGCAAGAAAGCTAGGTGCCGTTTTGATGGCGCTTGCTATGATGTTAGTGATGGCTATTACTGTCAGTGCAGAGAGCTTCTCTCTGCCCCGTAAGGCTGATGTGGACGGCGATGTTATCGGTTCGATCACCGAGGATGGCTTTACAGCAACATTCAATCTTGTGGCTGACGCTCCACAGTCCGTGAATTTCTACATCAAGGGTGACGCTCTTGATCCTGAGTTCTGGAATCAGTCGGACGCATATGTCGAGGTTGATCTCACACTTAATACCGATACATCTACGGTGTATGCAGTTCTGCCCGGCTTTACAGCCGCTTGGGGATGGGTCAACCCCACTGTATGGGATAAGTACCTGAAGTATGGACAGACAGTTACCTTTAGCGAGCCGCTTTCCACTTATTATGATAGCTTTAAAGAGGGCACACCGCTGCTTATCCGTGTACAACTTTGCTCAGTTTCTTCTACTGCTGAGACCGTTGAGGTGCAGGTGAGCAATATAAGAGTTGTAGGCGGCAGCACAGGCGAATCCACCACCGTTGCTACCACTACCACCGAAGCTACAACCACCACTGCCGCTCCTGTTGAGACAGAGCCTGAGGTGATCGAGACCGAGGCTGCTCCCGCAGTTACCGAGGAGGCATCCGTTGCCACCGAAGAAGCTGTCGCTACAGAGCAGGCTCCCGCAGAGACTACCACGACCGCAGCAACCACCACAGTAAAGGCAGAGGAACAGACTACTACTGCTGCGACTACAACAGCGGCTGCTGTTCCTGCCACAACTGCTACATACACATCCACAGTTGCTGACGGTAGCGCTCAGCTCATCAAGACGCTGACCATTGTTGTTATTGTTGCAGCTGTGCTGGTAGTTGGCGCTATCGTAGGCTATATCATCTACAAGAGCAAGTCAAAGAATTAATAAATATGGAAGGGATGTACTTGAATGGATAAGGTCGTTGCGTTTTTCAAGAATGTCTGGTTTAAAAGAGCGGTAGCTCTTGTGTGCTGGTCCTACACTGCTGCTATGGCGTGGGTGGCATGGCTGAATTTTGCGTTCTTCTTTGAATACGAGAATCCCACATCCCTTTTCGTGCTGTATCTTTTCATCAATGTTGCGGCACTGGGTCTGATGTTCTATACGAGAAAGCAGACGATAACCAAGCTAAACTGCATGGTGCTGCCGCTGATCGTGTTCCTGATAGTTATATTCGGCTATGGAAACTGGTATGTGATCGCACCGCCGTTGGCTGTGGTGGTGATAATGTTCTTTGCGAACAATGCCAATGAGACATTCAAGACCGTCATCGGTACGATGTATCTGCTGATGTATGTCATCGGTGTGGCGGCTTATATCGCTATAGATATGCTGATGGGTCCTATCACCTTTACGGGCGTGGAGCTTAATCTGCGTGATCCGGATTATGAGGTGCTTTCACCCTCGGGCGAATACCGCATCGTTCGTTATGTGGATGAGCCGACAGGCGATCGTCGTATCGCAATGTACTACATCGAGTACACACTGGAGGATGAAAAGATCCCGTTCGGCTTCTGCAAGAAGGTGTTGGGCTGCGAACATTCCCTCTCTTCACAGTATACAGGCAAGTCAGATGATCCCATCAAGTGGGTGGAGATCGATGGCGAGGAGATGCTGAGCGTTGAGGGAAGTATCAGGGAGAATCCTTATCTTGTGGAGCCTGTTTCCGAAACTGCGGAGAGCAATGACGCACTGGTGCCGATCGCGCCTTTCGGGGATGACGATATATCAACAACCGAGTCGGGCGAGACCGCTCAGACAAATGACACCTTGGATACCGCTGACAGCACTGCAGAAGCGGCTTAACAGAACAGATATCATGCCGGACGACTGGCTTTTCAGCGTCCGGCTTAAAGTCTTTATTACTTCAATAAACGGTGCAGGCATGTGCCGTGAAAAGCAAAGGAGCTGAAACCTTGGACAGAATGCTTCATCTTGTGGGCAAAAGCTCAAACGAGATCTTTATGGTGAGATATCCTCGCTCGCTGCTGAATTTCTGTGAGTTCGACCTGGCGTATTTCGCAGAAAACGCCATCGCTGTGTGCGATGATGCACTCAGAGACGGCGAACTTGACTTCGACCGTGTGAATGACCTGCGCAATAACCTGAAGGGCGCTCATGTATATATCGAGAACAATATCCGTTCCGTGTACGATAAGATCGTGCTGGACTGCTGGATAGATTATGTCTGCCGCCGTGACAATGTGGGCACAGGCTCGCTGTGGAACCGTTTCATGCCCTGCAATACAGCGTTTGAGAAAGCTGTGTTCGTCCGCCTGTGCGAATATCGCTACAACCGTGGCATAAACGAGTGGCTCAACCTCGTGCGTGTGCAGGATTATGCAAAGAACAAGATCAGCTTCATCTTTTCGGGGGAACTTTCAGGCGCTGACGAGGCTGCGGCACGCCGCAACTACTTCGATCTGATGTTCAGCGTGACAGCACGTGAGCTTGGCTGCCGCATTGAGGAACTGGGCGTTACAAAGGTGTTTTCAGTGGGTAGACTGCCCTCCTCGCCTTTCATGTTCCCGAATATCTCTAAGGACGTGGTGAAGAACCTGCTGGCGGATTTCGACTACTCCGAGGATTATTCAGATACTGAGAATTACGGCAGTCTTTCCGATCAGATAGCGATGGATGCATTCTCTTACATGAAATCGGGACTTGCCAATGAATACAACAGCTATAACATGACAAGAACGGAGATGGAAAATTCTCCGCAGAAGGTCTATATGCCCTGCGGCATGAAGGCAATGGTGGATCTTGAGATAGATGCGCTCATTGAGAGCCGTGGATGGCTTGCACGCTGCAAGCGTTGCGGCAGATATTTCGTTCGTGACGAGGAGCATCCCGAGGAATACTGCTCGCTCTATACTCCCGGCAGCAAGACCTGCCTTGAGATATACGAGCTGGAGAATCCTCGCAGCATCATTTCTCCCGCACTGGAGAGAGCCTGCCGTGATATAACGGATGAGATGTACAGCCGTGTGGATGAGGACATGACTCTCAGCGATTACGAGAGCTGGAAGATATATCTCGACGCTCTGCATGACAAGGTGCTGAACGGACAGCTTCCCGTGGAGGAGCTGGAGGATTTCATCAGCTATTCAAGAACGCTGGATATCTCCCGAAGCAATCCCGTGCTTGAGGTGGAGAAGAAGGCGCCGCAGATTGTAAGAAGCCGTGAGCGTGTGGTGAAGCCGTTTATTCCCGAGCGCATAGACAGAAGCGAACTGGAGGCTCAGGTGAAGCCTGCAAAGCCTGTGGCAGCGGAGCGTGACGATGAGGATGATGAGTACGGTCAGAGAGGCGTGTACTTCACTTCACCAAGTGTGCAGCGTCAGAAGGCGATGGATGCACCTATGGCTCATATAATCCGTGCTGACAGACCCGAGTCCTATCAGCAGGCTACAAATGTGTTCACTCCCTTTGGCGGTCAGCCGCAGCAGTATCAGCCTGCATATCAGCCGATGACACAGCCTGCACAGCAGCCCGTGCGTCAGCCTGAAGTGCAGAAGGCTTTCAGTACTAACAACTTCGAGCAGTTCGGTGTGGCGGAGAAGCCTCCTGTGAAGCAGGAGCCTGCTCCTGAGCCTGAGATAGATATCGAACGTGTTACGGAGATGCTCAGCCGCTTGCGTGAGCTGGAGCAGCCGAATGAGGCACCTGCGGCAAAGCAGGAGGAGCATACCTTTGATCTGTTCGGCGATGTGAAATACGAATCTGCGGATAATCTGGAGACCTACGGAAACGTGTTTGATCTGGAAAGAGAGGGCGTTCCCACAGATGTGGAGCCTGTTATGACTGCGCCTGCAGCTGAGCCGTCAGAAATGCCCGCAGAGCCTGAGGTGGCTGCGCAGAAGCCTAAGGTCATCCGAAAGAATGCCCGTGCCATCTCCGCATACGGAAAGATTTCAGGTGCGCCTGTGGTGCAGAGCAGCGAGTTTGCTGCGGTATCCCGTCCCGAGGCTCCCGCTGATGAGCTGCTGAGAGATGCGGCGGCGATATTTGACGATCTCGAAAACTCTGCTCCCGTTACGCCTGCTCCTTTGGCTGAGCCTGCTGTGGAGTTCATACCTGAGCCTGTGGTTGAGACCGTTCCCGAGCCTGATTTTGTGCCTGTGGAGGATAATATTGCTGAGCCTGTGGAAGAGGTAGAAAAAATTGTGCCTGTTCCCGAACTTGAACTGAGTGTAAAGCCTGCTCCCACGCCGAGAAAGCGCACGGAAAAGCCTCAGCCTAAGAGGGATATCCCGGAGGTAGTCACGGAAAAGAACGCACCCAGCGGCATATGGACAGAGGAGCGCAATCTCTTCCCAGAGCCTGACGCTGAGGAACTGGAGATGCTGAAAGAGAAGAAGCGCAGCCGTTCCAACAAGACTCAGCGCCTGTTTGACGCCATTATGAAAGAGCCTGAGGATAATCCGAATGTGACGGTTCGCAAGAAAAGAAACGGTGGCGGAGGCAGCTTTACTGTCTGATTTAAATCGATGATTCAAGTAATTTGTTGATTATTTAAGCAATAAACCATCGGCGGTTTGTTGAATGTGACTAATTTCTTTTTTGGGTAAACGTTTAAGTTTGTCTAAATACACAATTGAAAAAAGTCCCATAATGTTATACAATATAAGTACAAATAATGCGTGGGATGATCTTGCGCTATTTGATCATATTTTTGGAGGATTTTAACTATGAAGTTAAGAAAGATCATTGCTGCTCTTGCTGCTACTACAATCGCAGCTTCCGCTATGGCAGTTGTAGCTTCCGCTCACGAAGCATTCCTGATGTTCACTGATACTAACTGGGGTTGGGGCTGCTGGTCCGCAGCAGAGTTCCCTGCTGGTACAGTTGATATCACAGCTGACGGTACATACACCGTTTTCGTTGACAGCACACTTCCTACCGCTCAGGTAGAGGACGCTGACACAGGCGAGATGGTTGGCGCTGCTGCTACAGGCGCACAGGTATTCTGCGTAGATATCGATGGTCTTGCTACTGCTAAGAACGCAGGCGCAGGCGCTGATGGCTATGATGATTGCAAGACCGGTAAGGAGAAGCAGGCTTTTGCTGAGGCTGCAGGTATCGTTGTTTCCGATGTTTCCATCACTACAACAAACGCTGACGGTTCCACTACAGACGTTGCTGTAAACCAGGACAACATTATCTTCGGTGATATCGAGGGTAACGGTAAGATCCGTATCGAGATCTTCAACGCTTACGGTGATACTGTAAACGCTCCTGCTGTTGACACTGCTGATATCAACTTTGACGAGGGCATCGCTGTTACATTTACAATCTCCGGCGTAGGCGAGGCAGCTGCTGAGGCTCCCGCTGATACTGCTGTTGATACAACAGCTCCCACAACAGGCGACAAGCAGTCTCCCGACACAGGCGTTGAGGGTGTTGCTGCAGTTGCTGGCGTAGCAGTTCTCGCTGCTGGCGCTCTGCTCGTTTCCAAGAAGAGAAAGTAATCTCTACGATAGGGAATAAGACATAACTCACAACAAGCCACCGTGTATGCGGTGGCTTGTTTCTTTTTTGGATGAATTTGTTGCAGTCAATTCGGGAATAATGGTATAAAAAAGCAAGGAGAATAATATGTGTACCAGTATTTCCATGAATAACGGTGGCTTCTGCTTCGGGCGGAATATGGATATAGAATTTACGCTGGAAACGGCAGTTGTGATAACTCCACGCAGGCATCCGTTACATTTTGCGAGCTGCGGTGAAAGGACGGAGCATCTTGCGTTTATTGGCGCTGCGTCGGTGAGTGATGGCACGCCGCTCTACTGCGACGGAATGAATGAGCGTGGCTTGTGTGCGGCGGCGCTGAGCTTTCCCGAATGCGTGTATCTGAGAGGTTCAGAGGGTGGAAAACACGCTATAGCTCCATTCGAGCTGATACCGTGGGTGCTTTCACAATGCAGCGATGTTCCTCAGGCGGTGGCGCTGCTGAGTGAAACAGTGCTTACAGATATGTCGTTCAGCGAGACGGTGCCGAATACCCCGCTGCACTGGCATTTTTCGGACGGAAACAGTGCACTTGTGCTGGAATGCACCGCAGAGGGTATGAGGCTACATCACGATCCGATCGGTGTGCTAACGAACTCTCCGCCATTTTCTTTTCATCTGAGCAATATCCGACAATACGGGCAGCTGACAGCGCGCTATCCCGAAATGAGCAGCTGGGCAGAGGGAATGCCGCCATTCGGCAGAGGGTTTGGTGCTATCGGTCTGCCGGGAGATCTTTCTCCTGCGTCAAGGTATGTGAGAGCGGCGTTTCTGAAGCTGAATTCCCCTGAAATCGGGCAGGAGGGTCAGCGTATATCTCAATTGTTTCACATCCTTGCTAATGTGGCGATGCCGAGGGGGAGTGTATACACTCAGGACGGCAGGGAGGAGATTACAGCCTATTCCTGCTGCATGAGCGGCACACGATACTGCTTCACAACGTACAGTGACAGTCGCATTCGTGCGGTGGATATGGCAAGGGAGGAGCTTTCGGGCAGTAATCTTGTGTGCTATCCGATGGAGTTTGGTGAGGAAATTTTAATGCTCAACTAGATAAATGGAATACAAAAGACCCGTGAAAAATCCACGGGTCTTGTTACGTTATGCGGTATCACACCTTTTTGGAAATATCGAAGGGTGTGGTCTGATATACGAAGTAGTTCAGCCAGTTGGTATAGAGCAGTGTCGCATGGCTGCGCCATCTCATCAGAGGAGTCTTTGTGGGATCGTCATCGGGGAAGTAGTTCACGGGAACGTGCGGGTCAAGACCTCTGTCCACATCACGGAAATACTCCGATGCCAACGTATCCGCATCATACTCGGAGTGACCTGTGATGAAGAACTGCTTGCTGTCCTCGCTGCAAACAGCGTAGATTCCTGCCTCGTCAGAGACAGCCATCAGTTTTAGCTGCGGAACCTTTTCGATATCCTCTGCTCTCACCTCAGTGTGGCGGGAGTGAGGGGCAAGGAACTCACTGTCAAAGCCACGGAACAGCCTGCTCTTTGGCGTGAGTATCTTATGCTCAAACACGCCCGACATCTTACTGTCGAGCTGGTACTTAGGTACGCCGTAATGATAATACAGCGCCGCCTGCGCACCCCAGCAGATGTGGAAAGTGGAGTGGGAGTGGGTCTTTGTCCATTCCATTATCTCGCACAGCTCATTCCAGTATTCCACGTCCTCGAAAGGCATCTGCTCCACAGGCGCACCTGTTATGATGAAACCGTCAAAATTTGTGTCACGGATCTCCTCGAAAGTCTTGTAGAATGTGAGAAGATGCTCGCTGGAGGTGTTTTTGCTGGTGTATGTAGAGGTCTGCACCAGAGTTACCTCGATCTGCAGCGGAGTATTTGAAAGGCAGCGCAGTATCTGTGTCTCGGTGACTATCTTTGTGGGCATCAGGTTCAGTATGCCTATTTTCAGCGGTCTTATATCCTGATGCAGAGCGCGATGCTCAGTCATTATAAAGATGTGCTCGTCCTCCAGTATGGTCTGGGCTGGGAGTCCATCGGCTATCTTTACGGGCATTGTGATGTTTCCTTTCATTCTTATATATAATAGAATTATATATTACTTTGCGTCTTTTGTCAAGTCGGGATATCGTCATTTTGCACGGAAACGCTGTTTCATTTTTTATATGTCAGCGCTTGAAAAAAGGTAAAAAATATGGTAAAATATACTCTGTACTAGATAGAATAGCGGTATTATGCGGATCTGTCCATGCCGCATCTATCAAATCTGTATATCAATAGGAGGATCATCATGACAAAAAGAAAGACAATGAGAATTCTGTCAGTTCTGCTGAGCATGATTATGCTGTTCTCTCTGAGCAGTGTTTTCTGCATCACCACTGCTTATGCCGAGACAGAAGGCGAGTGGCGCTACACCGTTAAGAACGGCAAGGCTACCATCACTGCTTATATCGGCGTTGGCACATCCCTGACAGTTCCCGCAAGATTAGGCGGTGTTTCCGTAAGCTCTGTTACAGGTCTCGCAAACCTCACACAGCAGCCCAAGATCACATCCATCACCTTCTCTTCCGGTATAACAGAGATCGGTGCTTCTCTCTGTAAGGGCTACACTGCTCTGCAGTCCGTAACTCTGCCCAACACCATCACAACTATCGGTGGCAGCGCATTTGCAAGCTGCCCTAAGCTGACTGGTATCAAGCTGCCCAGCTCCCTCGTGACTATCGGCGCATCCGCTTTCCAGAACTGCTCATCCCTTATCAGCGCAAGCGTTACCGGTAGTGTTACAGAGCTGCCCAACAGCCTGTTTGCTGACTGTGAAAAGCTCGGCAACGTTTCTCTGCCTGAGAGCCTTACAACTATCGGCGCAAGCGCATTCGCTAACTGTACCGCACTTGGTTCCGTGAACCTGCCCGCATCCGTTACAACTATTGCTGACAGCGCATTCCTGAACTGCTCCTCGCTGAAGGGTGCTCTTGTTCTCCCTGCTGAGATCAAGACTGTAGGCGAGTTTGCATTCGCAGGCTGCAACGGTATTACATCCATCACTGTTCCCAACAAGGCTAAGGAGATCAAGACCGAAGCGTTCAGAGACTGCACATCCATGACCGCTTGCTACATCGGCAAGAACGTAAATAAGATTGCAGAGAACATCTTTGCAGGCTGTACCGCTCTTGACAAGGTAGTATTCGGTGGCAGCTATGTAAACATCAAGGACGCTTTTGATATCAAGAACGCTCCCACAGTATATTATCCCTCCACTTACAAGGCAGAGTGGGATAATTATAAGGGCGGTGCGACCAAGAAGTCTTATTCCGCAACCACATCCATCAAGATCAGCGGCAATAAGAACTTCGCTGCAGGCACAAAGCTGAATCTTAAGATCGCTATCACTCCCAATACTTCCGTACTCGGCACTGTATACTACATCACAAGCTCCAACCCTGCAATTGCAACTGTTGATCCCGACGGCGTAGTAACAGGTAAGGCAGGCGGTACCGCTAAGATCACAGTTACCACTATCAACGGTGTAAGCGAGACTATCACAGTAAAGGTAACTCCCAAGAAGGTAACAGGCGTTGAGGCTGTTGCTGCTACAACAAGCTCCATCAAGGTAAGCTGGAAGGCAGTAGATAATGTTACAGGCTACATCATCTACCGTTCCGCTAAGAAGGACAGTGGTTACAAGGAGATCGCTACCACTATCACAAACTCCTACACAGATAAGGGTCTGACAAAGGGATCCACTTATTACTACAAGGTTCGTGCTTATGTAAAGAGCGGCAACACCACTCTGAAGTCTGCAAGCAGTGCTTACGACGGCGCTAAGGCTACATCTCCCACACCCTCCACTGTTTCTGCTAAGAAGGCTAAGTCCAAGGTTGCAACCATCACCTGGGGCAAGTCCATCGGTGCAGAGGGCTACGAGATCGCTATGGCTTCCTCCAAGAACGGCAGCTTCAAGGTCATCAAGACTGTTACAAGCGGCTCTACACTGACCTATAAGAAGACGGGTCTCACTGCAGGCAAGACATACTACTTTAAGGTTCGTTCCTACACGACAGTGAACGGCAAGAAGATCTACAGCGACTTTACAAAGGTCGTTAAGGTCAAGGTGTGATCCTTTGAATGAATAAATATCCGCCGCATATCCCAGCGATGTGCGGCGGTATTTTTATGCACTGCCGAGCAGAGCGGCGCCCTTTTCGGCAAGCGCTGTCAGCTTGTGGCGGGCAAGCATTTCATGCTCCTCGGTGAGCGGCGCTCCGCCCGTGCTGCGAAGGTCAGCGTCAATTGTAAATTCCTCAGGAGAGATCAGCTCTGCACGGATGTTGTAGGCTTCGCAGCGGTATTCCTCGCCGTTTGCGATGTAAGAGAGCGCTATGCTGTCCGCAAGCCCTGAGAGCAGCAGATAGCCCGTGGTCTGCTCCATATCCGCAAAGCCTGTAAGTTTTCCGTCCACCATCATTCGCGAGCCGTTCGGCACTGCAGTCCTGCCGTTTTTATCTGTAGTCATCCCCGAGCCGTTTTTCGTCTCACCGAGACTCGGGATGAGGGTGGCTCTGCCTGCGGCGTTATCGGCAAGGATATCCAGCAGACGTGTTTCCTGCGTCATTCCCATAAGCTCGGCGTTGCGTATCATGGAAAACGGCTTTTCTGCGGCGGTGATGCCCTCGGTGAATTCCAGGTCGGTGATAAGCTCGGCATCCTTCATGCAGCATACGGGTGTGCTGAGACTGCAGCGCATATCCCGATAGAGCATATTGAGGGCAGAGATGGCGCTCTCATCCTCGAATCCGCCGCCAAGAACTATCAGCCGTGCCTCGCTCATATAGATATCCTTGCCGTCTGCAAGGGAGAGCTGTGCTATTGCGTCGCCGAGAGTTTCTCCGCTGCCTGTTACCTTTATTACATTGTCCTTCGTGACATCAATAGTGCCGCCGCTGCCGCCTGCGCTGAAAAGCAGGGCGCTCAGGTGATAGCCGTCCTCGTCGTGATCTATGGCGGCAAGCTGGATTATAGCACGGTCGCCAAGCTCTGTTACATCTGCGCAGCCGCTAAGCAGCAGCGTTGCCGCCAGTATTGCGGCGGTGGGTATCAGCTTCATGCTTG
>JAZKZL010000211.1:0-31008 GCA_045612645.1 Oscillospiraceae bacterium | reverse complement strand
GGTGAGGCTCTGGATATGCTGCAGGCGATGAATACAGGCCATGACGGCTCTCTTTCCACGGGTCACGCGAACTCCGCTACGGATATGCTTTCCCGTCTTGAAACGATGGTGCTTACGGGTGCAGCGAATCTTCCTCTGCCTGCTATCAGGCAGCAGATATCCTCTGCGGTGGATCTTATCGTGCATCTTTCCCGTATGAGGGATAAATCCAGAAAAACGCTTTCCATCTCCGAGGTGGACGGCATTGACGATAATGGCAATGTAAGGCTGAACACGCTGTTTGAATTTGTGGAGGACAAGGAGAAATCCACAAAGACTAAGGTTGTCGGCAGCCTTGTTCGTACAGATAATCCGGTCAAGTATCCGGAGAAGCTTATAGCAGCAGGAAAGGACGTGAGCATTTTTGACAAATCGAGGTTCAATTAATGTTCAGGGCGGCACAGCAGATGTGATAATGGCAGACCGCCGTCGTTATGATTATTCACAATATACTATGAAGACCACCGATAGATTACTGGCTTTTCTTATAGGCTTTGGCGGTGCTTGTGTGGTGCTGCACATCTTCTTCGGCGTTGTTATCATTGATGTGCTGGCGGGTGTTATCTGCGGTGTGCTTGCTCAGAATATATACCGTAATTTTATGATAAATAAGATCAAGAACCAGCTGACGCTGCAGTTCAAGGATATGTTGGATTCTCTCAATTCTTCTGTTTCCGCAGGTAAGGTCATCGTTGCTTCCTTTGTGGATGCACACAAGGATATGGCACTTCAGTACGGTGATAACAGTCATATATGCAGGGAACTTTCCATCATCACCACCGGACTTGCAAACGGCATCAATGTGGAGGATCTGTTGGCAGATTTCGGTGCACGCAGCGGTATTGAGGATATTCAGAGCTTTGCAAATGTGTTTATGCTCTCCAACCGCCGCGGCGGTAACATCAAGAACATCATCTCTGAGAGCCGATCCATCATATGTGACAAGATAGAGATCGAGCAGGAGATCAAAACAATGGCAAGCTCTACCAAGGGTGAGCTATATATCATGATGTGTATGCCTATAGTTATCGTTCCTATGATGAGCGGTTTTGCTGCAGACGGTGGAAACGATTTGATAAACATCCTTGTTAAGGTCGTTGGTCTTGCTATGTTCGTTATTGCCTTCATCATCGGCAACAAGATCACGGACATCAAGGTCTGACGGAGGTGTAGTATGGGAATCATCCTGTTTATGATGGGCGTTATCATTTCCGTGATATATATTGGCTTGTATCTCGGTTACGCCAAGAAATACGCAGCTTTTGTTGAGGGTGTGGATAAAGATTTCTATTTCATGTCTGATTGCTTTGTAGTGGGCATCGCAGTGGTTGAGATATTCAAGCTCAATCAGAAGGAAAAGAACCGCAAGCGTCGCATGAAGATCGAGGAATACTTTTCAAAGCAGTACATGGAGTTCAACTACATGATAAATATGGCCGCCAAGATAACATATGCACTTTTCTTCCTGGCTGTCGCTTGCTTTTTAGGCGCGCTGACAGGCGAGGTGATAATGTTCGTGCTTGCGGCAGTGATCGCTTTTGTGTTTGTGTATTATGTTGATGCGCGTCTTGACGGCATGATCGAGGAGCAGCGTCAGGAGATACTGCTGGACTATCCCAATGTGCTTTCAAAGCTTGCTCTGCTGATAAATTCGGGCATGATGCTGCGTGATGCATGGCAGACCGTTGCTGTGTCAGGCGACAGAAAGTTCTATCGTGAGATGCAGCGTGCCTCTCACAATATCAACAACGGCTATAGCGAGATCGCAGCTTACGAGGAGTTTGCAGAGGCCTGCAAGATCAACGAAATCAAGAAGTTCGTCTCCATCATATGCCAGAATATCGAAAAGGGCTCTGGCGAGCTGGTACAGGTAATGAAGGAGCTTTCCGTTGAGGCGTGGAATACCAAGAAGAATGTGGCTAAGATGAGAGGTGCATCGGCATCCACAAAGCTTATTCTGCCTATTGGTATCTGCTTCATAGGAATACTGATAATGATAATCGTGCCTATCCTTATGGGTATGGGTATGTAAGTCCACGGGAATATATCAAGGTGAATGCTCTTCGGAGTTCACATACAAAATTTACTGCTATGGAGGGAGGTAATTTCATGCAGAATCTTATGTTCAATGCCTGGGTAAAGGCTCAGATGGCTAAGCAGTCCATTAAGGATCGTCTGGCATCTGAAAAGGGTGGTGCTGACTCTGTTATCATTGCTGTAGTTATCATCATCGCAGTTCTGGCTATCGGTATCCTGTTTAAGGATACAATCATGGGCTGGTTTGGTTCCCTTACATCCAAGGCAAACGATCAGATCAGCGGAATCTGATGCGATTACCGATTAAGTCATTTTGTGCAGGGGCGATTTGTGCGCCCCTGCGCATGGGCTTAATATCTACTAATTATTGAGGTGAATAACCTATGAAAAAGATAGATCTGCGTTCCGAGAAGGGCGCGGCATTGGTGCTGGAGGCTACGATAGTTTATCCTATCGTTCTGGTGGCAGTGTTTTTCATGCTGATCTGGGGCTTTACATTTATCCAGAAGGCGTATCTCAATCATTGCTCGTATCAGATAGCTGATTATATTTCAAAATGTATTCTTTATCCCGGTTATGAGGAACTGGTGGATCCGTTTTATGAAAAAACGTCAGGCACGGCAGAGCTTGATCGTGTGAACAATGCAATGAAGGTGCATACGCCTTACCGATATCTTTTTGGTTTGTCATCGGAAGTGGGTAGTATCATCAACGAATCCAGAACCACGGTAATATCATATCTGCCGCAGCACGGCTTTATCAAGGCAGTACCGGGAACGGTAAATGCGCCTTCGATATTCAGTGGCGGTGAGGCTACTATGTCAGGTGGCTACACCTGTGCTATAAAGGCATCAAGCAGCGGAGTCACAGTGTATATAGGTCAGAAATATATCTTTTCGGATATGTTCCGTATGATCGGAATGGGCGGTAAGGACTACAACATCACTGCTCAGAACACTGCTTTTATCAACGATTCGGTGGAGATAATCAGAGTGACGGATATGGTGTATGATACGGTAGTCCGTCTTGCTAAGAGCTTCAATCTTGACATTGAAAAGATGATGGATACGCTGCAAAAGTTCACGCAGAGCTGAGCGTGTCTCAAAAACGGTAAGGAAGGTAATTCGTTATGCTGCAATTTCTGCACAGACATAAGGGTTCTGTAACGATACTGCTGTGCGTTATCATGATCCCTGTGCTTGTATTCTCATTCGGCATACTTGATATATGCAAGATCATGATGGCTAAGGATGCTGTTACGGGTACTACCAATCTTGCACTCAATGCGGGTCTTACATCTTATGACAAGGTGCTCAAGGATATGTATGGCATTCTTGCCACATCCAAGACGAATGACCAGCTTTCGGAGAAGATGAGCAAGTACTACATAGCCTCGCTCAATTCTGCAGGAATAGAGGGTGTTGATGAGAGCTGGGTAAGGGGCATCATGAGCGATCTTGTCGGTAACAGTATCGATAATGAGGCGTTGGAGAATAACCAGAACTTCATGAGAGTAACCCCTGTTGCAGGCGCTAACGGCAAATATGTCACTGCAACAAAGTTGCTCAGTTCTGCAGCTTCAAATCCTGAGGTTTTGGAACGACAGATCGTGGAGCATATGAAGTACCGAGCACCGCTGAATCTTGCTGTAGGCATGTTGGAGAAGCTAAATGCTATGAAGGATGTATCCAATATGGCAGACGCACAGAACAGCCAGATAAAGTTTGAAAAATCACTTAATAAGATTAATAATACAGCTATTGATCTCTATACGATGCTGATGATGTTCTTTTACAATAATCAGCGCCTTGAGACAGGCTCGGGTACTTTTGACATAGTATACAAGGGCGAAAAGACTGAGATCATATCTCAGTATCAGTATCTTGGTAATACAAAGCTGCCTGTTTCAGATGTGGAGACAAATATTGCAATGCAGGTGGCATATCTCGAGGCTGCTGCAATAAGAGTCGCTATGTATGCGCCATATAATGATCTTATGAGAAGTGGTACGCTGAATTATGCGATGCCCAATAAGTCCGAGAGCACCATCAAGTCCATGGCAAAGACTGATAATGAGACTGAGGATCAGCTGGGTACGGCACTCAGGCAGGCTGCTGAAAATGTGAAAAAGGATCCTGAATATAACACGGTCATTGCGTATGCCGAGCAATATAATGAATTATCAATGATCGGAGAGGATGGTCAGCCTAATTATAATACGGCATACATGCTGTATTTTTCAGGAATTGCAGCTTTGCCTGCATTCAATCCTTTCCCGACCGTGTCGGAAGTATATGCGATGGATGGCAGTGCCAAGAGGTTTTCACAGGCTTATGAGACCTTCCTGTATGAATATGCGGCTATGGAGCTGATCATTAAGGATCTACAGGATGAATGTGACGAAAAAGAACGCGAATACACAAAAGCATATAAAAAATACGACAATCTGCTGAACAGCGAAAACTATACTCAGAAGCAGGAAGAGGATGCCAAAAAGGCAAGAGATGAAGCTAAGAAAGAGTGGGAGGAAGCAGATCTTAAGGTAAAGGAAGTCGAAAAGATACTTCAGGAAAGCACGATCAGCAAAGTAAAATCTGATATGGATGAGCTGAATGAAAATGTAAAGGCAAGTGTCGAGATTCAGTTCGACAAGGCGGAGAAGGAATACGCTTCGGCAGCAAACACTCTTGCTGAGGTATATCAGGGTATATGCAAGCAGTATCTTATCCTGCTTGAGGTAACAAAGGAAAACGGTTATCTCGATCTTCTTGCAAAGGAGGTTGCTGAAGCACAGACTCAGAGCGTTGACTATCAGAATAAGATCAATGCGATAGAGACATCCACTCAGAGAAACAGCAGCCAGATACGCTATGATAATGAGGCCGCAACACTTGCGAAGGTGGATACTACCAAGATTGAGGAACTCAGAACTGCGCTGACGGCAATGATGGATGATTATATGCGTATAAAGCTCGCCATTGAGAATATCTGGATCCTCGGCGAGAACAACAAGATTGTTCACAGTATCGCTACAGGTTCGGAGATCTGGGCGAAATTCTCTATAGATGGTAAAGATCCCAACAGCAATGAAGATCAGAACTACAATCTTCTTGAGACAAAAACGATAACTACTGCAGGAAGACAATTTGCAGCAGATTATAGGCTGAAATATTATGGTACGCAGGATGCGATGAAGAACACACTGAGTCGGTCACTTGTTAATAAGGACTATGGCAGCAATATAAAGCCTAGCGGCGTTTATGGATGGGCTGCGGGTGACTATGGTCAGGTAGGCGGTACTCCTTTTAGCAAGTGGACGCATTATGGTATGTCTGAATTTGTCTGTCCGAAGAAGATAGCAGATAATCCCACATATGAGACAGTTTGCGAGATAAGTAGAGCAGTCACAACGGAAACCGGCGATACTTCTGCGGCTGAAGCCATCAAGTCAGGCGCGACGGCACAGGCTAATTCGAAGGGTGAGGGTTCGACCATTCCAGGCAACCAAGAGGCGTCTGCTGCTGCTCCTGAAAGTAACAATGAGAGCGAGGGCAAGGAGACGGCTCCTACCTCTTCGATGTCTTATGAGCAGATAAGCACTATTCCTACCTTTGCGGAGACTTACAAAGCAGGTGAAGGAACAGATACTGATACCACCAAGGGTTTCAGCATGAATATCGATGCTACTCAGGAGGATCAGGAGGCGGTAGCAGATCAGGCGTCTAATGCGCTTGATGCGGTTTCCAAGATGCTAGATGTGCTGGAGGATATCTTTACAAGCGGAAGAGATGCACTATATGTAACTGAATATCTGACTAAGAATTTCTCATGCGCCACTACCAATCTTGATGGTAAGGGCGGTGATATCTACGCAGAGAAGATGCTCAACGGTCAGTATTATAAGCAGAACGGCAAGGCCGCACTGAGCATCGCATACAGAAGTGAGCTGGAGTATATCCTTTACGGCTTTAATTCGCCTGAGGCGAATGTGGCGGCAGCAGGTGCCATTATCTTTGGCATCCGTTTTGCGTTGAATCTGATCTATTCATATACGGATTCCGAGATAAGGGCGACTACGCTTGCAGCGGCTACAGCAATAGGCGGTATATTCCCGTTTTCGATACCATTGATCCAAACAGTGCTTCATGTGGCATTGGCAATCGCCGAGTCCAGCTGCGATCTGTTTAAATTGATGGATGGTGCGGCGGTACCATTGTTCAAGACAAAATCAACCTGGGTCTGCAAGGGAAGTAATATCGTCCGTGAGGTGGCAAAGGTAGTAGTGGAGGAGGTAGTCAATACTGCTATCGACGCAGCTACCGCTGAACTTACAAAGCAGATAGAAAGCCTTGGCGACAGTATATCTGAAGGCGCTATCCAACAGCTTGACGGGTATGCGACCTATGTCAATGAGCAAATTACGGCGATAAGCAGCGAAGTGCATGACGCGATCATGACTCCGATACATGAAGTGGTGCAGCAGGTGCTTATGACCTACGGCGAGGCTATGAGAAGTGCAACAGGCCTCAGTGGTGAGGAGAACACCGCCATGAAGGCGCTGCTCACAACAACTCTTGATAAAGCAATAACAAGAATGGAAGCAGCCATTGGCACACAGCCCGGCGGCGGTGATACTGACTATGTTCAGATGATGAAGGCTAAGGCACTCCAATATGTGAAGGATAACCGTAGTTCGATCGTTGACAAGCTCCATGCAAGCATGAAGGATTTCGTGGATGCTACAGTAAATACCACTGCTCAGACTATCACTGACGGCACGAATATGCTAGATGACAAGATATCGAGTGTACTCAAGGATGTTGAAGATGTTATCATAGGCGCTGTCAATGAGTTTACGGATGAGATCAAGTCAGGCATATCCAAGGGCATGGATACCATCGTCACCAAGGTGAACGAGGGTGTTGAGATGACTGCTGACGAGCTGAAATCCGCACTTTCCAATGCGGTACAGGGTGGAGCAAGAGGTCATAAGAATATTGAGATCACAGGTAAGGACGCAGTTTCTAAGGGTTCGGATTTCGCACTTGAATTTACCTATAAAGATTATCTGTATGTGTTTACGCTGATAGGAGCTATGGCAAACAGTAGCAATATGATGATGCGTACTGCTCAGATGATGGCTGCGAACTGCCGTAACAACGGTGCAGCAAGCGACTATACTCTCAACAACGCAACAACACTACTCAGGGCGGATGTCCAGGGTAAGGTAGGTACATTGTTCTATGGAGCTGTATTTACCGAGGATGGTCAGTTGGATCTTTCCGGCAGAACGGATTATGAATTCAAGTATTCTTCGTATATGGGGTATTGATATATGAGAAAAACAGAAATGTTTTCGGGTGATAAAGGCTCAGCTTCGTTGGAGGCGTGCGTTTCACTTTCGGCATTCATTATTGCTGTAGCATTCGTGTATTCTCAGATACAGGTGCTTATCTGTGAAAACATAATGCAGAATGCAGTAAACAATATGGCGCTGGAGGTCTCATCCTACACCTATATTGTAGATAAGGTTGGTCTGGTCATGCATCAGACCGAATCCGAGGGGCTGGATCAGATCGATAGTATGGAAGGAAAAGCGTCAGAGGCAATGGATGAGTTCCATAATGCCATAGGCGCACTGCATAGTGGCATCAATGGTGATAGTCTTTCTGCTGCGGGTAGTTCTGCAGGCAATATGTTTGATTCGCTTAAAGAGATCATTGATATCTTTAAAAAGGTGAATTGGAAACAGACAGGCATTGATGCAGGTAAGTATGCGCTGAACGAGGGCATTGACTCCGCTATCGGTTGGGCTCTGGAGGGTTACTATATGGGTAGTCTTTCAAAATATGTTCCCGGAGGAAATGTGGAGGCTTTCTGCAAGGCATATAATGTGGATCCGGCTTCGATAAGCTTTGAGTATTCCACGTTGTTTCCGGGCGCCAAGAACAATACGGTGCTTGTAGCGGTCAAATATGAGACGCGCTCGCCGTTTGCTATGTTCCCTGTCAACAGGACGATCATCAAGAAAGCGTTTACGGCGGTATGGCTTGCCGATCCTACGCTTCATGATTAAGGAGGTCATATCGTGTTTTGGCTGGTTAGTCTGATACCTGCTGCGGTGTTCTGTCCGATAGGAATATGTTATTGCGCAAAGTATTTCAAAGATAAGGATGAGCCGCTAACAAAGAAGAAGCTGATAATTCTTTCGGCAGTATCTGCTGTGGTACTCCTTGGGCTTGCAGTGCTGTTTCCGCTTACCGCCAATCCCCATGAATGGGATGTTTTCAGTATGATGAGGGCAGTTCTGGTGATCGTTTTCAGCTGGTTTGCTGCAGTGATCGATCAGAAGTTCAGAGTCATCCCTAACAAGCTGACATTGTGTGTGCTGCTAGTCGGGATGGCGGTCATCGCTGCCGAAATTATTCTCTCATCGGATACATGGCAGGGTGTGATAATGTATGCGCTGTTAGGAGCGGCAATATCGGGAGGTATCTTTCTGATTGCAAATCTTGTTTCTAAAAACGGTCTAGGAATGGGTGATGTAAAGCTTATGGCGCTTATCGGTCTGTATGTGGGAATGGAACGCTCGCTTGGTATTGCGATGTGGACAATGGTATTGGCAGCGCTTACAGGCGGCGTGCTGATGATGGTGAAAAAGGCAAAGCTTAAGACTGAGCTTGCACTGGCTCCTTTCTTTTTCTTGGGTGCTGCTGTTAGCAACGCTATGTTCCTCATTACAGGACTATTTATTGAGTAAGCTCTCCGTCGCGGAACTTTGCGGAGATAAAATAAACAGATCAGGAGAAAAATATGAAACTAGGCACACTTTCAATCATTTTGCTGCTAGTTCTGGCATTAGTGGCGGCAGTAACGGTGTTTTCTCCCAAGGAGGAGGAGCCTGATCCTATCACTATTAGTGAGAAGGCTATCGTACACTACAAGAACAAGCTCATGTATGCGGATGTGGTATCCGAATACAAGATCCTCATCGAGGCTATCACAGACGATAAGGATCTGGATAAGATCACGGAGATGTATGAATACATAACCTCGCTTGAGGCATACGAAACTGATGAGACGCTGCTTGAGGGTGCTAACTGGGCTCGCAAAATGGCAGTAGAGCGCGATCCTTCTGACACTGTGAAGGCGGGAGAGTATATGGATAACCTCTGCAACAAGGGGGAGATCGAGGTATATGCCTACGTCAAGGAACTGATGGAGATAACGAACGATCCTGTACATGAAGGAAAGTATGATGAGGCATATCAGTTCTATTACGATTATTATCAGAAGATCAAGGGTACACATTCTGCTAGTCGTCTCGATTTTGCGGAGATGGGCGGATGGTATGCGGATCACTCTGTTGCTATTGATGAATATGGCAAGTATTATGTGATCGACGCTTTCGGTAACGAGACCGTAGCTGAACTGGCTTCACCTGTTATGTCCTATTCTGCCGAAGACGAGCTTATCGCTATCGAGCACGAGGGACAGCTGGTGTACACAAATCCTACCGTGCAGCGTAAGCGTGTTCCTTATATTGAAGATGATGAAGAACTGCTGTATTATACCTATCTCGGTCCGTTTGCCAATGGTCTTGCGAATTTCTGCGACGATAAAGGCCAGTGGGGTTATTTGAAGAGCACGATGGAGGTTTACCAGTCGGGTCTGCAGGGTGCTACACCTGTGCAGAGAAAGATTTTTGCTATCAAATCCAAGGACAGCTGGAAGGCTTATTATTTTACAGGCGGTGAACCTGGTGAATTTAAAGACTTTGATTTCGCTGAGATATATCAGAACGAGTTCGGATGTTTTCTCGGAGGTATCGAGGTATCCACAAATGTGGAGGCGGGTACTGCCACACTGACTGCGATATTGTATGCAAAAGAGAAGAGCGACAGCGCATGGGTACCATATAAGCTCACCTATACGACAGGTGATGAGCCTGTTTATAAGTGTGAGAAACTGGGTAATGATACCTATGCTGAGGTAAAGCTTTTTGGTGAGACTGCAGGCGCTGTAAAGACAGCCAACGGCTGGGGCTTTATTGATACCGAAGGAAATCTTATGGATATGGGCGGTAAGTTCTTTGATGACGCTGATTCCTTTGTATGCGGTGTTGCTCCCGCAATGCTCGGAGGCGAATGGGGATACATCAACGAGAAGGGCGAATTCGTAATATCTGCTGGATATACGACCGCCACTGTAATGAGCAGCAAGGGTACTGCCATCGTATGGGACGGCGAGGATAAATATTATCTTCTGATGCTCAAGGAATACATGGAATGATACACATAGGCGCACCCATTAACGGGTGCGCTGAAAGTGCTTTTATTGTAGTCCATATATTATCTCAGAAATGAATATGCGAATATATTATCAAAATTACATTGAGCCGAAATGGAGGAATACATCATGGAAATCAGTAAGATCAAATTTGCGGCAGGTGGAATGGGTGCAAACGGTGGCTATCAGACTGCGCTGCTGTATACTCTGGATCCTGACGAAAAGCTGGATGTTTTTGCCAACGGAATGCTGGTGAATAACAATATTAAGGGCATTATGCCATATAGCATGGAGATGCAGAACGGTCAGTGTGTGCTTTGCTACAACGTGAAGTTTACAGCGCTGGCAACGCTTTTCAAGCAGACGCTCAAGCGTAGCGTGGTGCTTACTATACTGAAAAATATAGGCGGTGTTCTCCGCAATGCAGAGGACTATATGCTGGACCCTGCAGGTTTTATCCTCGAGGAGGATTACATCTTTGTTAATCCCAACTCCTTTGAGATAATGATGGTATATGCACCGACTACTAAGCATTATGGCAAGAGTTTCAAGGTGTTTGTAAAGAGCTGTGTTATCAACAATGCGTTCGATCTTACTGAGGACGCCACATTCCCTATTGTTATCAATAATCATATCAATCAGGTGCCCAACGAGTCCAACAGCGATCTTGCGAAGTTCCTTGAGAACATGCTGCATGGCAATTATAACGCAGCAAACGTTGTGCCTGCTGTTCCTGCACAGAATATTCCTGCTCAAGCGCCTGCATTCGTTCAGAATACACCTGTGCAGAAGGCGGCTCCTGCAGTGAATGTTCCTGCACAGAATATTCCTCCGCAGAATGTTCCGCCGAGATATCCCGCTTCCCTCGCAGGAACCCCTGGGGCTGTCATCCCTGTTCAGCCGCAGCCTAAGCCCAAGCCCGAGAAGAAGGGGCTTTTCGGCGGTAAGAAGGCACCCAAGCAGCAGAATGCTCCTATACAGCAGCCTTCTGCTTTTGGCGGCATGGCAGTACCGGGTCAGGGCAGCTTTAGTGGTATGGCTATTCCCGGTCAGCCTGCTCCTGCACCGCAGGGCCACATGCCTGCACCTCAGCCTCAGGGTAGCATTCCGCCTTCTAATCCACAGCCTGCTCCTGCGCCGCAGCACAAAATGTTTGGAAATCCTCAGCAGATGTCCGCACCGCCTGCGAAGATGCCCACACACCCTCAGCAGCTGCCTGTGCAGCAGAATAATGTTGCTCCTGCCATGCCTCAGGGTGGATTTGCGCCTGTTGATGATCCAATCATGAATGACAATGCTACCGTACTCATTCACAGCGGGGGTAAGTCCAATAACAATCAGAATGCGCCGATGCCTTCTATGTCTGCCGTACTTGTGGATAAGAATGGCAGAAGTTTTCCTATCCAGAAGCCGGCGTTCTTTATCGGCAAGGGCAATAATACGAGCATCGTGAACGATCTTATAGTTCCTAATCAGAACGTAAGCCGCAATCATGCGGTTATCGAGAATAATGGTGGTGTGTATTTCCTTACGGACAGCAATTCTCTCAATGGTACTTTTGTTAACGGTGAGCGTCTTGCAGCAAATATGAAGCGTCAGCTTAAGAGCGGAGATATGCTGAGATTTGCCAACGAGGAATACACCTTCAGACTGAATTAAGAGAGATATGAATTATAATTTTCTTACAATATCTGATCAGGGAGAGTTCCGCAAGAGCAATCAGGACAGCTTTTACGCCAATACTGTTTCAACAAAGTTGGGAAAGGCTTTTCTCGGAATTGTCTGCGATGGAATGGGCGGACTTTCCCATGGCGAGGTGGCAAGTGCCACCGTTATTTCAAGCTTTTCAGAATGGTTTGAGCATGAATTTCGCTACATAATGTCGATAGACGGTTTTGAGACCGCTATTGCTTCTCAGTGGCAGGGTATTATTACCGATGCAAACAACAAGCTGCGTGCTATCGCAGCAGAGAGCAGTCAGAGCATGGGTACCACTATTTCTGCGTTGCTGTTGGTGGGCGGTAAGTTTTATATTGCTCAGGTAGGTGATAGCCGTGTGTACATGGGAGGCAAGGGTTTCTTCGCCCCTGTTACCAAGGATCACTCCTATGTTATGGAGCAGGCGGAAAAGGGGCTGATGACATATGAGGAGGCTCGTCTTTCCAGTAAGAAGAACGTTCTTACACGCTGCATCGGCGTGCTGGAGCAAGTAAAGGCGGATCTTTACATGGGCGATGTTGCGGCAGGTGATTATTTTCTCATCTGCAGTGACGGATATTGTTCATCTCTTACGCCGCAGGAGGTGTACAGCATGTCGGGCTGTGCTGCGGGCAATCCCCCGAAAAACAATGCGGCACTGGAAGCTGCTGTTGCACACAAGAGAAGTCTCGGCGAAAAGGATAACATCACCGCAGTGACAGTTGCGGTGGGAAAATAAAAACCTGAAAGGGTCACTATGGATCAGACATATCAGATATTACAGGTAATAGGTCAGGGCACCGGCGGTATCGTATACAAGGCGCTGCACACTCGTTTGAATAAGGAAGTCGTTATCAAGCAGATAAAGAGCGCTGCAAAGCAGACTATTGCCAATCGCACAGAGGTGGATCTGCTGAAGGGACTGAAGCACACATATCTTCCCCAGGTGCTGGACTTCATTGAGGAGAACGGCGAAGCGTACACCGTTATGGATTTCATTGACGGTGCGGATATCGATGTGCTGATGAAGAACGGCAGACGTTTCCGTCAGAAGGAGATAATTGCATATGCAATACAGCTCTGCGAGGCGGTGGAGTATCTTCACACAAGAAAGCGCCCCATAATCCACAGCGATATAAAGCCCGGCAATATCATGATAAATTCTGCGGGAGATATATGCCTTATTGATTTCAATGTTTCGCTGGTGTTTGACGGTGGAGCAACTGTTCTCGGCGGCACTCCCGGTTATGCGCCGCCCGAGCAGCTCGGCGTGCCGCTTTCCGATATCGGAGAGCCTAACATGAAGCCGCAGTTCGGCAAGGTAACTCCCCGTGCAGATGAGCGTTCCGATATCTATAGCATCGGCGCTACGCTCTACTATATGCTAACAGGTGTGAAACCTGCGGCAAATTACTGCAACCATTCCATTGATAGCATGGGCATAAATGTTTCGGACGGACTGCTGCATGTCATTAATAAGGCGATGTCGCTGAATCCTGCAAAGCGCTACAAGTCCGTCAGCGAGATGCTTTCAGCACTCAATAACATAGGCAAGCTGGATAAGCGCTATCGTTCGCTGAAGATACGTAGAGAGATCGTCATGGTCGTTGCAATCGTGCTGATGGTGGGATGCCTTTATATCAACCGTTTGGGAGCATCAAAGCTTCATGAGGAGCATGAGACAAAGTACAGCGGCTATCTTGATGAGATAGACCGCATAATGAGCGCAGGCGGCGGTACGGAGCTTATCCCTGAGAATGCGGACTATGAGAAGGATAACCCTGTGGATCTTGCCATTGCGATGGAGCCGACAAGAATTTCGCCTTATTATTCCAGACTGCAGGCTATGCATGCTCTGAAGGATTACGAGGCGTGCATGAATTATCCTGACAAGGTGCTTACTGCGGATATGCTGACAGATCCGTACAACGGCGATGATATAAAGGCGAATATGTATATCCTGGCGGCGGACAGTGCGTTTGAGCTGGAAAGATACAAGAACTGCATCGAGCTTTACAGGAAGGCGCTTTTCTACAATGAGGAAAACGCAGACTGCTACCGTGATCTGACTATCTCCTATGCGAGAACAGGCAACACAGAGCTTGCGGAAAGCACCCTTGAAAAGGCTGAAAAGGCTGATGTTTCCAACGATCAGCTGACACTTATGCGTGGCGAGATCTGCTATGCAAAGGGCGAGTTCGATCAGGCTTATGAGAGCTTCTGCGAGGCTATCCGCTCCACGGATAACAACTACATAAAATTCAGGGCGCTGCTTATCTGTGACAAGATGATGCAGGCAAACGCCGATAAAATAGAAAATGCACCCTTCAAGATGGTGGAGCTGCTTTCTGAGCAGCAGAAGACCATTTCGGGAGATTATGCGAATATCGTTACTGAGATGCTGGCAAACCAGTATTATCTCTGCGGAAATTTTACGCTCAACCCCGATTATTACTATAAAGCAGTTCTGTGTTATGACAAGCTCATGCAGGAGGGGCAGCTGAGCTATTCGCTCAAGAAGAACAGTTTCAATATCATGTATTCAAAGCTGGAGGAATATGAACGCTGCATAGAGCTTTTAAAGACCATGGAGCAGGATAATCCTCAGGATTACTGGGTGTGGATGAATTACGCATACACCTATATCTCCATGCAAGGCGAGATCGAGGATCAGAATGCCCGTGATTATACTCTTGCCTATGATTGCTACAAGAAGGCGGATGAGTATTATAAGGCGTACATCCGCAATACAGGCGTTACTGACGCAAATATGGACAGTCTTAGAAATGCGGTGGATCAGCTGATTGACTGGGGCTGGATAAAAGTCAGCGGTTTAGGAGGATAAGCAGATGACCATTGAGATCACTACAGGCTTTCTCATGTTCTGGGGAGGTCTGGCAGGTGCGGCACTGAGCTTTGTCGGTGCGCTGATTTATTTTGCTGCCTCCTCTGCAAAGGCTAAAAAGCTTCTGAGAAAGATTGACGAGGAAGAACTGTAAGAAAATAAATGAGGGAATGCCGTGCGGCGTTCCCTTGTTTGCGGTTTTGGAGCGTGTGGAATGAAGAATAAACGTAACATAATTATACTTGTTATCTCCCTTATTGTGGTGATAGTCGGTGCGGTTGTCGCTGTTATGGCGGTGGGCAGCAGAGGAGTTTCAGAACCTGTCGAGCAGCTTACGCTGGCGCAGAGATATTTGGATGAACAGGATTACGAGCAGGCGGTCATTGAGTTTGAACGCTTGATAGAGATAGACCCGAAGAATACAGAAGCGTATATCGGTCTTGCTAAGGCGTACAATGCTTTGGGTAAGACGGACAAGGCGGCAGAGGCACTGAATAAGGCTCTGACAGCAGTGGATGAGGATGATGTCGAGCGCATCATTCAGGCTATCGAGGAGCTTTCCGAGCCTGCAGAGGAGACGGCGGAGGCTGCAGCTAATCCCGCACCCGAGGTGACGCAGCCCGTCGCTGAGGAGACCGAGGAGCAGCCTGCTGAGCAGATGACCGATGTGAGCCTTGATGAAGGAGATAAATTACAGCGTGCAAGCCACAGGACTGTATCTGCGGATGGTATTCTTATTTCTGACAGCTATATTGAGAATAATGGGTATGTAGTCAATAATTATTCTAAAAAGATCGGTGAGAACATGCTGTTGAGTCAGCGTATCCGTGAGATAAATCCTGATGGTACATACGGAAGGTTGATATATCGGTCATCTGGCTCTGACAGATTAATAAAGTATGAGTGTATCTGCTCTAATTTATTCGAATGGTTAGAGATCAAGCGTGAAACAAACAAATATATCGAAGAATACGAATACGAATGGACTGCTGACGGAGTTCTGGCAAAGAGCATCTGCACCCGAACAGAGAAAGACAGCGGAGAAGTCAGGGTCATTGAGTATGAGTATCAGTTTGTGCTGAATGATAAGGGACTTGTTGATCAGCAGCTCATCAAAAAAGACGGTAAGAAAGACAGAGGTTATTACTATACCTACAACGAAGCAGGTGATACGCTGTCGATCGTATGTCGTGATGACTACGGTTCCGTCGAGACATTTACCTATGCCTATAACGAGCATGGTGATGTTACAAGCTATTATATCGTGTCCGAATATGAAGGCGTGACAGAGTATACCTATAACGATGAATACAGCTATAAATATCACGATAACGGCGATGTCGCAGAGGAAAGCTACACTTCAACGGACAGCAGTGGAAATACAAGCTATTCTGTTGTGAGGTACAATGAGTATGGTATACTTGTATACGAGCGCAGTACATACAGCAATGCAGATGGATTCGAGGAAATCTATGAATGTGTGTATGACGACTGGGGAAATATCATAAGCTCGTATGAGCATCAGAAATATATTGATGACGAAGGCGGAGAAACATTCGAATACATCGCCAAGTACGAAAACCGCTACACCTTCGGCGATAACGGTCTGCCTGTAAGCTTTGAGACCTGGATCACTGAAGCAAAAAGCACCGAAAACGGTGAGATCACAGAAAACACTGATGAGCCATATCTCAGCACGATTACCGAATGTGAGTATCGGATCATCGAAAGATAAGGAATGGTGGAAGTAACTATGTTTTGTTTGAAGTGCGGCGAAAAGCTGTTTGAAAACGCAAAATTCTGTATGAAGTGCGGTGCTGCCATAGAACGGCCTGCGGCTGTTTTGGATGACAGTGCATTCGTCGCTACTGCGGGTGTGGCAGAGAGCGTTCCTGCGCCTACATCGGTACCGGCTAGTGCGCTTGTGCTTACTTGCCCGAAATGCGCGTCCGTCATGCCTGCCGGTTCGGGTATGTGTACCATTTGCGGTGAGTCGCTTCTTGCTTCCGAGCCTATTACAACAAGGCTCCCGGAAGAGCCTGTTCCGCAATTTCAGGTGGTGGACAGGGCAGTACTTATGCGTCATACATTGCCTGATGGCAGTATTACTGCGGCAGCGGAAAAACCAAAGGCGGCAAGCTCTAAGCGCAACATCATCATACTGGTGGTAGTTCTGGCAGTAGTGATAATGGGTGCAGTGTTTGCGGTGATGGCAATGGGAAGTGGTTCAAGCGGAGAGGTGTCAGAGCAGCTTTCGCTTGCACAGAGATATCTTGACGATCAGGAATACGAGCAGGCTATTATCGAATTCGAGAATCTGTTGAAGATAGATCCTAAAAATATCGATGCATATCTGGCCCTTGCTGAGGCATATAAGGCTATCGGCGATAATGAAAATGCTGCCAAAACACTGGAGCGTGCGAAGAAACACGTAGACGAGGCAGATTCAGAGCGAATCGATGCTGCCATTGAGGAACTTGACGCTGTAGCAGTTGAGAGTGCGGAGGCAACTACTACGCAGATGACTGATGCAGAGGAAGAATCTGCAGAAGTGCCATCTGAGCCTGCCGAGCGTATCTATGCAAGCCTTGAGGAGGCAATGGCGGATTTTGACGCCGTTTATACTGATGCAGGAATAAGTGGATATCTGGAGTATCCGTTTGTATTCAACGAAGGCAGATTGATAGTTAACGGAAAAGAATATAATGGCATTCCGGTGGATGAGGCATATACCCGTATAGACGAGCAAAATGAAGTAGCTTCAGAATACTTTTGTTTGAATGTTGATACAGTCGTTGAATGTGATGTGTATTATTATAACGATCCGTATGATGGATTCTATATAGAAGGTGTTCCCACAGTGGTCGAAGGTGATGAACTGTTCGAATTCAGAGGAATGTCCGGAGAGATATACATCGGCTATGATGAGAGACTGGCAGCAGCGGCAGGGAAAAGCGGTGAGAGAATGAAATGCCGCCTTACTCTTGCGCGTTTCGGCTGTAGCCGGTCACAAAATAGCGGACATTATGAGTTAGGCATTGTTGATCTGGAGATAGCGGATGCTGCAACGGAAGATACTTCAGAGGCGGAAAAGTATCCTTCTTCCTTAGCTGAGGCAGTGGCAATGTGCGAGCCGATAGATACTATATCACAGGGTAATCTTTCGGAAAGCTGGCTCGGAAATGTATATGATTTTGTCTGGATAAACGGCAGGATGGTTCGTGACGGCGATGAATACATGGGATTGGTATTCAGCGGATGCGAGACCGTGATAGTTGATGAAGCATATGCAGCGAATATGCAGCGCTTTAATTCGGGAGATCTGGCTTTATCCACATATTCATATGAGACAAGCGGAGAGCTGGTGGTTACGGGTGTTATCAATTATGATCCTGATGCAATGGATTATGATTTGTTTTTAGAGAATGTAGATCCGAGAGTGGTTCCATTTTTCAATATAGATCCCGATAGCGGAAGAAAAATGTCAATGAGTTTGTTATCTAACAGTATTACATTGTCTGATTATGACGGATATGAATGCAGAGTGACCATTGAAAACTTCCGTTCAAGACTTGCGACTATATATGCTTATACTGTGGCTGATGTAACTGCCATTGAGATCATCGGATAAAGGAAAAGAATATGATATGTAAGAATTGTGGCATTGATCTGCCCGATAACGTGAAATTCTGCCTCGGTTGCGGTGCGCAGACTGCTCCGAAGAATATGTTCTGCCCACAGTGCGGAACATCCTTGCCCTTTGGCGCGAAGTTCTGTAAAAATTGTGGCAGTGCCATACAGCTGCCTGCGGCACCAAGACCTGTGCAGGCTCCTGCACCAGTTGTAGAGGATCAGGCAACCGCTCTTTTGAATAGTGATCCTTCTGGGTATTTTCAGTCTTCGCCTCAGGCGGCGAGAACATCACCGCCTGTGAAGCCGATAGTGCAGCCGCCATCTCCTGCGATAAAACAGACTAAGCCACGCAAAAAGAAAAGCGGCGTAGTTGCAGGTGTGATCGTGGCAGTTCTGCTGGTAGCAGCTGCGGCTGTTGCGGTGTACTTTATTCTGTTTCATGACGGAATACGTCAGGCGCAGCTTATTCAGCAGGCTCAGGCGTATGAGGCGGCGAGAGATTTCGAGAGTGCTGCTGATGCTTACAGCGAGTGCGTGCTTATCGGCTCAAAGGATCCAGTGGTGTTCATCGCACTTGCGGAGGCTTACAATGAGTGCGGTGATCAGGAAAAGGCACTTCAGGCACTGAAGGACGGCTATTACAAAACAGGCGACGAAAGGGTATGGGATGCACTTACGGATTATGAATATGAGATCCTGGAAGGAGAATAATAATGAACTGTTTCAAATGCGGAAATCCTATTAAGGATGGACAGAAGTTCTGTACAGTGTGCGGAACTCCCTGTGGTATCCCAGTGAAGAAAAATTGTGCAAAATGTGGTGCAGAGCTGATGGAAGGCGCAAGATTCTGCCTTAACTGCGGCGATCCTGTCGCTCCTGTGGCAGAGCCTGTTCAGAAAGTTCAGCCTGTTGTGCCTGTTCAGAATATCCAGCCTGCGGTACCTGTTCAGGAGGAATATTCCGTTCTCGAGCAGCCTGTGCAGTATTCTGTAGAAAAGCCTAAGGCGGCTCATACAAAGCGCAATGTCATCATTTTGGTGATCGTGCTGGTGTTGCTGCTGGTAGGAGCTTTTATTGCAATGTTTGTAGTAAGCGCAAGGACTTCGCAAACGCTTGTGGAGACTCTTGCGCTGGCGGAACGATATCTGGATGAGCAGGATTATGAACAGGCGGTCATCGAGTTCAAGAATCTGCTTGAGATAGATCCGAAGAACACCGATGCATACCTCGGTCTTGCTGAGGCGTATGAGGGCATTGGTGAGTACGACAAGGCGGCAAAGGTGCTGCGTGAAGCTAAAGAAATTGTCGATGAATCGGATGCAGATGATATTTCCGATGCGCTGACAGATCTGGAGGAGCTTATCGCTCAGCAGACGGCGGGCGCAGAGGAGGTTGAAACTTCAGGAACGACCGCCGCTACCACTACACCCGTTGCTGATACTACAGTTATCATTGATAATGAGACCATTGAAATCATTGATACTATAGAGACCGCCGAGGCGACTGATGGTATTGATCCGATGGATATAATCGGCATGAAATACGAGGAGGCTGTGGAGAAATACTTTGGCATTCTTGTGTTTGAGCCTGTTTATGTAAGCAACAGTGATGAAGAGATCAGCACGATATTCTATATTGAATATGAAGGCTCGGGCAATATTGCGGTGGGAAGTACGGTAAGGGTAAAAGTAAGCACAGGCAGCCTGCCTGAAGGTGCATATACCACTATTGATATGGATGAGTTTATTTATGATGATCCTGAGGTCATTGAGCCTGCGCCGGGCGAGTTCACTCCCAGCGGCAATGCAGGTGTTATTACATTCCTCGGCTATTATGACATTACTGTGGACGCCAAGGGGATGGAGCAGCGAAAGATATTTGAAAGTGAGCTGTACGGCGGATCAATTGAGTGGATCAATTCATCCTACGGCTCGGCTTATTACGATATGCTTGCTACCATGATCGCTGCGGGTGATTCTCCTGATTTTGTTACATATGAACCGCTTGCATATCCTTATGGCGTGAGCAGGAATCTGTTCGAGCCGCTTGATGATCATATCAATATGGACAGCACCCTCTGGGTGGATATGAAGCCATATATCGAGGCGTATAGCTACAACGATAAGCACTGTTATTATCCTCACAGGGTCAGCGGCATGTATGCGCTCAATTATAACCGCAGAACTGTACAGAATGCGGGACTTCCCGATCCTTACGAGCTTTATAGAAACGGCGAGTGGACATGGACTGCATGGGAATCCATGATGGCGGATTTCTGTGCGGTATCCGATGATCATATCGGATATTATGCTACCGATACCGTGCTGCCAAGCTTTGTAAATACCACAGGCGGGGCGGTTATCGCACTGAACGGCGGCATTCTTACCAATAACTGTAGCAGTGCTCTTACAAATACGGCGATGGATTTCCTGGCACACCTCGGAAAATCAGGTTTTGCATATCCTGCTGCCGCGCCTTATGGCGACTGGGTATCTCCGCAGATATGGGCAGGCGCTTCGGATAAAATACTGTTCCTGATGATGGAGCCTGAGTGGACTTACATTGCGGCAACAGAGGAGATACAGAATGACAGCGGTGTGGAGAATGATATACACGATGTGGTGTCGGATTTCGCATTCGTTCCGCTGCCGAGATATGATAACGCTGACGTATATTACAATACCATCTCCACCTTCGGATATATGGTGCCTAAGGGTGCAAGTAACATCGACGGTGTAGTTGAGTGGTTCAACCTCAATCGCATGTATGAGACTGACAGCAATATTCAGGCACAGCTGCGTCAGGATGCGATCGCTCCTGAAGTCACAACTTATACCGCAGGTAAATACGAGGGTATGCAGAAGTGGCGCATCACATGGGATGCGGATATGTATGATCTGCTCATGGAGATGCGTACACCCGATACTTTCGTGCCTGTAAACGATGTGACATTCGGCTTCGGAGACGATATGACGGAGCTTGTGTGCGATGGAATGTTCGAGGTGGCGGCAGGCAATGGCTCGTGGCAGGAATACTGCAGAGCAAACAGCATTGGCAATGCTGTGGATAGTACACTGAGCGCCTACAGATAAATACTGATTTTCGCCTCAAAAGAAAGGACCTTTATATATGAACGAGAAAAGAAGATCACCTGCTAAAATTATTGCAGTGGTACTGCTTGTACTGCTGCTGGTTGCTGCAGGAGTCGTTGCATGGATATACTTCTTCGGAGCCATCGGAGGCGGCGTGGAGCAGACATCACAGCAGGCGATAGCGCAGTTCGACAATGCAATAGCCAGTGATCCCACAAACGTTAGTGTGTATCTGGATAAGGCTCAGTATTACCTTGATAACGGCAGCGTCGAGGATGCGGCAAGGACATATGCGGATGGATTCGCCGCAACAGGCAGCGCCATTATTTCCGATAAGCTCAGGAATATGGGATATAACGAGCAGGGCAGACTGCTGAAGGAACTACCCCATGTCACAGGCAATACCGAGACTCAGGCTATGCTGCAGCTGCAGCAGATGGGATTTATCACCAGGCTTGCCGAGGAACACAGTGAGACGATACCAGTTGGCAAGGTTATCGGCATAACACCTGCGACAGGTGAGGTGGTTCCTGTCGGCACTGAGATAACCATAATCCTGAGTCTGGGCGTTCCTGATGTGAAGATCCCCGATCTCACAGTGATGAAGCTCGATGATGTAAAGGAGTTCTGCGAAAAGAACAAGCTTGAGCTTGCGGTGGATTATAAGGATGTGATAGGCGTTGAAAAAGACATCATTCTCGAGCAGAGTATTTCTGCGGGATCTGAAGTGGAGCGCGGCACAGCCATTACAATTACCGTTGCTTCAGGCAATGCTCCCGAGACTGAGATGAAGTTCACCTTTGATATTCCCGCAAGTGCCGAGGGTGTATTTGAATTCACATACTACGTTGACGGCAAGAAGGATGAGGAGATCGGTCGTGATGCCCGCAACGTGGGTCTTGCTTCAAACAAGACGCTGGAATACACCGTCAAGGGAAAAGTGGGAGAGGTAAAGACTCTCACTGTGGAAGTGACCTCCAGCAAGACAGGCAGGAAGGACACATTCGTAGTTGCTCTTATAACGCTTTCCGAGCAGCCGACTTCCGAAGTAAAGCGTATTAATATGGGTATATTCTCTCAGCTTGTAAGCTGACGGACCGCTGCCGCATTCCCTTAAAGGAGTGCGGCAGTTTTTTGTGCCTATGACTTTACTTGTGCAAAAACTATTGATTTTCGGGCGGAAAAGGGGTATAATGTTATATGGATAATTGTATGCCCCGAGACTTCGGGGGGATAGGAGATATATCATGCTGGATGGTTACATCAAATGCGCTACTGCGGTTCCCGATGTGAGAGTGGCGGATTGCGCACACAATGCGGAGGATATCGTTTCGCTTATTGAGGCGGCTTCGCATAACGGAGTGAATGTGCTTGTGTTTCCCGAGCTGTGCATAACATCCGCAAGCTGCGGAGATCTGCTGATCAGAGATACTCTGCTGGACGGGGCGCTGAAGGCTCTCGGGAAGATAGCAGAGGCTACCTGCGGCAAGAATATGGCAGTTGCTGTCGGATGTCCCGTGAAGCTCAGCGGCAGGCTTTATAACTGCGCTGTGTGGATAAAGGACGGCAGCATTCTTGCTGTGATCCCGAAAAAACACCTGACAGCGGCAGAAAAAAGATGGTTCACACCTGCGCCCGAGGTGACTCAGGAAACGGAGCTGCTGGGAAATATCGTGCTGTTCGGCACGGATATCCTGCTGCGCTGCGAGGCTATCGGAGAGCTTTGCATAGGCACCGAGATAGGCGAGGATCTTTGTGCGGTGTATCCTCCCAGCGGCAGACTTGCCATGGCAGGCGCAACGATCATAGCAAACCTCAGCGCAAGCAATGAGCAGGTGGGCAGAGAATATGCACGCTGCGATATCGTGGCGGAGCAGTCTGCACGCCTTAGATGCGGATATATCTTAGCCTCCGCAGGCGAGGGCGAAAGCACTCAGGATATGGTGTACGGCGGTCACTGTGTGATCGCGGAGAACGGCAGGATACTGGTGGAGAGTCCCTTATACCGGGGCGGACTCACCGTTATGGAGATCGATGTAAAGGCGCTGGAATTCTTCCGCAGACGTGATGATTTCTGCTGCGACAGCGGCGATATCTGCGAGATCATGTTCGATCTGGATGTAATGGAGACAGAGATCACGAGAGTGATGGCGGAAAATCCGTTCCTCCCCGATGAGGATAACTCCGAGCGCTGCTGTGATATCCTTGAAATGCAGGCGCACGCTCTTGCGAGACGTGTGAGCCATGTTCATGCGGCGAAGCTGGTGCTGGGTATTTCGGGAGGACTGGATTCCACCCTTGCGCTGCTTGTCTGCGCTGAGACGATGAAGATACTCGGCAGACCCATGAGCGATATCGTGACGGTGACCATGCCCTGTTTCGGCACCACGCAGCGCACCCGTTCCAACGCAGAGGAGCTTTGCGTGCAGCTGGGAACGGATTTCCGTGCTATTGATATCATGGCTGCCGTAAAGCAGCATTTCAGCGATATCGGTCATGACGAGAATGACCGCAACGTGGTATACGAGAATGCTCAGGCGAGAGAGCGCACTCAGATACTGATGGATATTGCAAACCAGGTGAACGGACTTGTTGTGGGAACGGGAGACCTTTCCGAGCTTGCTCTCGGCTGGGCAACCTACAACGGCGATCATATGTCCATGTACGGCGTGAACGGCAGCGTTCCGAAAACGGTGGTGCGTGAAGTTGTGCGATACTACGCAGAGACCTGCGGAGACAAGGCTATGCACGATACGCTGATAAGCGTTGTGGATACTCCTGTAAGCCCCGAACTTCTGCCTGCGGATGACAACGGCGATATCGCGCAGAAAACAGAGGATCTTGTAGGCCCTTACGAGCTGCATGATTTCTTCCTTTACTACTTTATCCGCTGCGGTTTCGGCCCGAAGAAGATATTCCGCCTTGCGAGATATGCTCTCGGTGACAGATTCGACGACGAGACCATCCTGAAGTGGCTGAGGACATTCTTCCGCCGTTTCTTCAATCAGCAGTTCAAGCGCTCCTGCCTGCCCGATGGAGTGAAAATCGGCTCGGTGGCTCTTTCACCGAGAGGCGGCTGGTGCATGCCGAGCGACAGCAGCTCTGCACTTTGGCTTGCAGAGCTTGATGAGATAAAGTAAACGTTGGTGATAATATGCTGGACAATATCAAGCGCCGTTTGCTCCACTTCGAGACGGACGGCGATATCATCCCTGATTTTATAAGCTCACGCCTTGCAAAGTCTGAAAAGCTGAGGAATGCAGTGCGTATCTGCTTTTATCTGCAGAGCCTGCTTGCGCTTGGCTTTATCGGCGTGGGGATCGCTCTTGGCGGCGGTGTGCTAAACTGCATTTTTGCGGTCATCGCAGGAATAATGACTATCGCGGTGGCTCTCTTTGCGCTTGGCGGCGGCTCTCTCGAAAAGACCGCCTGCTACATAATGGAGCTTATCTATGCGGTGGTGTGCTTTATTCTCGGCGGCAAGGGAATGTACATATGCGGCGGCATTATGCTTGCTATCGCGCTTGTGGCGCTGGTGAGCTTTTTTGCGGACTATCTGCGCCGTTGGCTGCTGGAGTATTCTCCGCTTTACATCCGTGAGGAGCATTACACGCTCACTGCCGAGGCGCAGCAGATAAAGCGCCTGGTGCCTGAGGATATCGCTCCTCCCGAGCCTGCAAAGACCGAGCTGCAGGAAGTGGCAGAGGCATTTGCGGAGCTTATGAAATGAGCACCAAAAAGCTGACATACAGTGCGCTGCTCATCGTTATAGCTGCGGCGCTTTCTGTGCTTGAAACATGGCTGCCGCCCATCGTGCCGATAGCAGGCGTGAGGGTGGGACTCGGAAACATAGTGACTCTGCTGCTGCTGAATATCGGCGGTGCATGGAAGAGCCGTGACGCGCTGTGCGTTGCCCTGCTGCGCTGCGTTATCGCAGGACTGGTGACAGGCTCGGTGATGAGCATGGTGTTCGGGCTTGTGGGAGGTACGGCAGCGCTGCTTGCAATGGCGGCGGTGAGAGGTCTTTCTGCTGCGGACAAAAGAGAAATCCTGCTGCCGTTTCAGGGCATTGCGGGAGCTATACTGCACATCTTCGGGCAGCTGCTTACTGCGGCGCTGTTTTACGGCACATGGACGGTGTTCGCTTATGCGCCGATACTGTTGGCGTCTGCCATCATCGGAGGAGCTTTTACAGGTTTTGTTACGAAGCTTTTCCTTGCAAAGGCACCGAAAAAGGTGCTGGAGAATATCAAGAATGTGTGATTTTGAGGTGCGAATATGAGTCGATTCATCTTAGCCGCCTTTGACGGAGTGAATAACACATCCCGAATCGTTGTGGAGCGTGTGGATATTGATACAAACCCAAAGCTGATACTGCCGAATGACAGGCAAAAGAGCGTGGAGGTTCTTGCCGCCGCTGTTAAGGAGCATGAGCCTGCCTGCGTTATCCTGCTGGGACAAAAGCCTGTTATCTGTAACAAGATAGCAGTGGAGACGTCGGCGAAGCTCTGCGGCGAGGTTCGCCATACGAATATGGATGCCACAACTATAACTGAACTGATAAAAGGCACAGGCTACGGTGCATATATTTCAGACGGATGCGGCACATCTTATTGCAATAATATCTACCACCACGTTCTCGGAATGGGCGTGAATGCGGTGTTTCTGCACGTTCCCTGCAAGAAGAATGTCACTGACATAAACGCATTGGTGAAAGCGGTGCAGGCGGTTACGGACGGGCTTGCGGGAGTTCCTGCAATGCTGTGATACACGGAGGTGCGAATGAAACTTCTTCTCATAGACGGCAACAGCATAATGAACCGTGCCTTTTACGGCATCCGTATGCTGACCAACAAAAAAGGCGAGTTCACCAACGCCCTGACAGGCTTTATGAATATCTACCTGAAGCTACTGAAAGAGGAGCAGCCTGATCATATCGCTGCGGCTTTCGATCTGAAAGCGCCCACCTTTCGCCACAAGATGTTTGACGGATACAAGGCAAACCGCCACGGTATGCCCGAGGAGCTTGCTCAGCAGATGCCTGTTATCAGGGAGCTGCTGCCTGCTCTCGGAATAACCGTTGTGGAGCGTGAGGGCTTTGAGGCGGATGATATCATCGGTACGCTTTCAAGAGCGGCTGCGGAGAACGGCGCAGAGTGCGTTATCATGACGGGAGACCGTGACAGCTTTCAGCTTATAAATGATAAGGTGACGGTGCGCCTTGCATCCAACAAAGAGGATATCTTCTACACCCCCGAAAAGATCATGGAGGTGTATGGTGTAACTCCCATTGAAATGATCGAGGTAAAGACGCTTATGGGCGACAGCTCGGATAATATCCCGGGTGTTGCGGGCATTGGCGAAAAGACAGCGCTGGGTCTTATTCAGAAATACCACAGCGTTCAGTATATCTACGATAATATAGATACGATAGAAATAACCAACGGCGTGCGAAACAAGCTGATAAACGGCAAAGATAGCGCAGAGATAAGCAGAAAGCTTGCGGTCATCGAGCTTCATGCGCCCGTTTCGGAGCAGCTTTCGGATTACGAGATAGGAACACCCACTGCAAGGGCGGCTGAGATACTCACCGAGAAAGAGATGTTCTCCGTGCTGAAAAAGCTCAACATGGAGGCGGCTCCTGTAAAGTCGGAGGCGGCTTCCGAGAATGTTCAGACTACTGTTGCCGCGGAACTGCCCGAAGGCTATGAGATAGCGCTGGTGGGCGGCGAGATAAGAGCCTACCGAAACGGCAAGACCTATGGCGGAGATATCGCAGCACTTCTTGCGGATAAAAGCTCGGCAAAGCGAACTGCGGACGCAAAATCGCTTTACGCACACTGCATGGAAAAGGGCATGAGCCTTGAAAACGTGGTGTTCGATACCACGCTTGCGGCGTATCTGCTGAATGTTAATTCCAGTGATTATGAGATATCACGCCTGTGTGCGGAATACGGTGTGACTTATGACGAGGAGCGGTTAGGGCAGTCGCTTTATCTGCTTAACGGCGAGCTTTTCGGACGCATCTGCAATGCGGGGATGCTTTCAGTGCTGCAGGATATCGAGATACCGCTTGCCGAGGTGCTTTCCTCTATGGAGAGGGACGGCATAGCTATGGATGTGCAGGCTCTTCACGCATTCGGCGAGGAGCTGAAGCCGCGTATATCTCAGCTTGAGGCGGAGATATGGGAGCTTGCGGGGCATGAGTTCAATGTAGGCTCTCCAAAACAGCTGAGCGTTGTGCTGTTTGAGGAGATGAAGCTCCCCGGCGGCAAGAAACGCAAGACGGGATGGTCTACCGATGCGGAGACGCTTGAAAAGCTGACGGAGTATCACCCTATCTCAGAAAAGATACTCGAATACCGCAGCATAACTAAGCTGTACAACACTTATGTAAAAGGTCTGGAGGGCTGTGTGGCTCCCGATGGGCGAATGCACACCACCTATAAGCAGACAGAGACGAGAACGGGGCGAATCTCCTCTGCCGATCCGAATATACAGAATATCCCCGTGCGCACGGAGCTGGGACGGAATTTCCGCCGTTTCTTTGTGGCGGGCGAGGGAAAGACGCTTATCGACGCCGATTACAGCCAAATCGAGCTGAGAGTGCTTGCGCATATCGCAAATGACGAGACGATGATAAGAACGTTCTGCGAGGGCGGAGATATCCACACCGAAACAGCGGCAAGCGTATTCGGTATGCCGCCCGAGTGGGTGACATCAGAGATGCGCCGCAGTGCAAAGGCGGTGAATTTCGGAATAATCTACGGCATGGAGGCGTTCTCTCTTGCAAAGGATATAGGTACGACGCTCGCAAATGCTAAGCAGTATATCGCGGATTATTTCGCGCACTACAGCGGCGTGAAGAGCTACATGGACGGCTCTGTGGCGTCTGCGGAGAAGGACGGCTACGCTGTGACGATGTTCGGCAGACGGCGCTTTATTCCCGAGATGCTATCCTCCAACAAAATGGTGAAGGCGCAGGGCAGGCGTATGGCGATGAATGCGCCGATACAGGGAACAGCGGCGGATATCATCAAAATAGCGATGGTAAAGGTATTCCGCAGGCTGAGGGAGGAGCTTCCCGAGGCAAGGCTGATACTTCAGGTGCATGACGAGCTTATCGTTGAGGCACCCGAGGCTTTGGTGGAAAAGGCGGCGGTGATACTCCGCGAGGAGATGGAGGGCGCTGCTAAGCTTTCCGTGCCGCTCACCGCAGAGGCAAAGGAGGGCAGGAGCTGGTATGACGCTCATTGAGGAACAGATATCACAGCTTGACGAGATCGAGCAGATGTGCTTTCACGGCAGCTGGACAAGAGAAATGCTCATAGACGAGCTTACAAATCCGCTTTCCGTTCTTGTAACAAGAGAGCGAAATGGCAGGATAGTCGGCTTTGCGCTGGGCAGAGTAGTAGCGGATGAGGGCGAGCTGTATCAGATCGCCGTTCTTCCCGAATATCGCAGGGAGCATCTCGGCTCTGAGATGCTTGCAGCTCTGCATGATCTTATGCGTGAGAAAGGAGCGGCAAGCTGCTTTCTCGAGGTGCGCAGCAAGAATTCTCCTGCGAGGGCGCTGTACGAGCGCTTAGGCTATGAGATGATCTCCACACGGAGAAATTACTACCCCGATGATGACGCGGCGATCTACAAAGCGGATCTGACTACTTGAAATATTACAGGTAATAATATATTAATACAGAAAAGAGGACACAAAATGAATATCTGGCATGACGTTGACCCCGCACGCATTACTCCCCATGATTTTCTGGCAGTTATCGAGATCGAAAAGGGAAGTAAGAAGAAGTATGAGCTGGACAAGCAGACAGGACTCATAATCCTTGACAGAATCCTGTACACATCAACACACTATCCTGCAAACTACGGATTTATTCCCCGCACCCTTGCAGATGACGGCGATCCGCTGGATGTGCTGCTGCTGTGCAACGAGCCTATCGATCCGCTGGTGCTGGTGCAGTGCTATCCCATCGGCGTTATCACTATGCTCGATAACGGCAAGAATGACGAGAAGATCATTGCTATTCCTTTTGAGGATCCCAACTACAACGCTTACAGAGGCATTGAGGCTCTCCCCAGTCACATCTTCGAGGAGATGCGCCACTTCTTCTCCGTATACAAGCAGCTCGAGGGCAAGACAACGGCTGTTAACGAGGTGATGGGACAGAAAGCGGCAGTTGAGGTAATCAAGCAGTGCATTGATAACTACAATGAGGTGTACGGCAAGGATCACCCCTTTGAGCCTGAACACACCACAAAGGGGAATAAGGCATGATTTTGGCGAGTCAATCTCCGCGGCGCAGAGAACTGCTTTCGCTGATAACGGAGGATTTCCGCATAATTCCTGCAAAGGGTGAGGAAGTGCTGCCCGAGGGGATATCTCCCGAGCAGGCAGTAATATTACTATCTCGACAAAAAGCGGAAGAAATATACAAAGAGTATAAAAATGAGACGATAATCGCCTCGGATACTGTGGTGGCGATCGACGGAAAGATACTGGGAAAGCCCGTATCGGAGGAAAATGCGGCTGAGATGCTGCGTATGCTTTCGGGCAGGACTCACAGTGTATACACAGGTGTGTGCGTGATAGACGAGATCGGCGGGCAGCATTGCTTTGCAGAAGAGACCACAGTGGAGTTCTGGGAGCTTTCGGAGCAGCTGATAACCGACTATGTAGCAAGCGGCGAGCCGATGGACAAAGCGGGTGCATACGGCATTCAGGGTAGAGGTGCGCTACTGGTCAAGCGGATAAGTGGATGTTACTATAATGTGATGGGGCTGCCTGTGGGAAGGCTGATGAGGGTTCTTGACAATATCGTATAGTAATATTTCTAAGGAATAATACAAATAGTTGTCGAGTGGCGGCGGAATTTAAGTTCTGCCGTCATTATTTATGGATAATTGTGGTTGCTTTACTTATCATATAGTATAAAAGTTTTCAACACATAAAATGTTTAAAAAATCTGAAAACTTATTGTGTATTATTTTTCGAGAACCAGTATTGACATTTGGTGTCGAAAGTGATAGAATATAAAAGCTGTCTGACGACACGGAACAGAAAGCTTCGAAAAAACTTTTAAAAAAATATTTTTAAAAGTACTTGACAAAGAGTTCTGAATGTGATATAATAGACAGGCTGCTGAAAAGCGGCGATCACCTCGAAAGAGAGTCAAGAAAAAGTTCAAAAAAATTTGAAAAAGTACTTGACAAACTCAAGAAGATGTGATATAATAGACAGGCTGCTGAAAAGCGGCGATCACCTCGAAAGAGAGTCGAGAAAAAAGTTCAAAAAATTTGAAAAAAGTACTTGACAAACTCGAAAAGATGTGATATAATAAATAAGCTGTCACGCCGAAAGGC
>JAZKZL010000210.1:0-10612 GCA_045612645.1 Oscillospiraceae bacterium | reverse complement strand
TGTTTCTTTGGTTTCGCCCGTTTCTTCAGTCTCGCCTGTTTCTTCGGTCTCGCCTGTTTCTTCGGTCTCGCCTGTTTCTACGGTTTCGCCTGTTTCTTCGGTTTCGGGGTCATCGTTGCTGCCCCCTCCGCCTCCGCTACTGGGATATGACGGTACATAAGGCGGATCTGTTTCGCCTGTTTCCTCGCTTTCACTTGTATCAGCGGTTTCGCCTGTCTCTGTAGTATCTGTTGTATCAGCTGTCTCTATAGTATCAACTATCTCCTCGGTTTCAATCATTTCTGAGGTATCGGATGATTCAACTGATTCAGCAGTTTCTTCAGTATCAATATCAACATCAACAGTCTCATCTATCTCAGGTTCAGAAGGGTGCAAAGACGGACGAGTGGTGATCGTAGTAGCTACAGAAGTAGTTGAAACAGGCTGCTCGATAGTTTCATCAGCAACTTCTGAGGTCACTTCAGATGCAGCTTCATTACTGTCAGGAGCAACGGTTTCAATGGTCTCATTCACAACAGGCTCTTCATCTGTCTGAACACCCGTACCTGTCACCGATAACGTAGTAGTCTGCAAGGGTTTCGATCCGTTTCCGTTACCCTGTCCATCTGAAGGTCTGTTGTCTTTATCCTTGTCCTTATCTTGGTCTTTGTCCTTATCTTTATCATCATCAAAATGAGGCAGCTTACTTCCGTCATAATGACATTTTCTGGACTCAATATCAATATTTCTCCTGCCTATCTCATCCCAGAGTTCCTTTGTGCCGATAAACATCTCATGACCATTATAGGATGCAACGTACATATCGACGAGATCATCATCCTTAATTTCGACAGGATCAATCGGATCAACATGATCCTCCTCTTCCTCAATCAGCTCCTCAACATATATGGTGATGATTCCGTCCATCTTGATGCAAGCCTTGAAGCCTGCGGAAATATGTACCTCTTCATCCACAAGACTGCCATCAGGCATGATCCTGCGGCATACCACATCTCCGCCGAAAACATACACATCTGAGTAAGCATCACCATTAGCTTCGTACTTCACTTCAACACGAAAATATGTTCCACGGACAGCAAGCACCGCATTGGGTGTGTTTACTACATAGCTTTCATCAGCGGTAAGAGGTCTGGTAAGCTCGTTAGTTATAGCACCGCGCTCAAGTGATATGGCTGTCAGTCCACTGTTGGTTTTGCCCAGTTTCTCAAAAACAGCACGACTATCCTCTTCGAGCTTTATGTATTTATCTCCATCCAGTACAAGCCTGGAATAACTGTCAGAGGATGTAGTAAGCGCATATCCATCGTACAGCTTCATATCTTCATATGCAGCATATTCACTGCCGTTATTCTCGGCAAGAACTTCACCGAAAAGCTCGGAAATGCTGATGCTGCGGTATCCTTTTTCACAGCCTATCAGCATCACTGCCAGCACAACGATAACAACGAGCAGCAAAGCGGCAGCCGCAATGATTATCTTTCCCTTTTTTGATCTTATAAACTCCATTTGCTACGATTCTCCTTATTTCAAAAAACCGTCTGATATCAGGGTCTCAACAGAACTGCGCTGCGCCCCGACACTGGTGGTTTCCAACAAGATAGTTGCTTCATTCATATAATCATCATAACATCGGTAGAATTTTTCGCGGTCGATCATACCGTTTCCCCAAGGCAGATGAAGATCAGCATTAAGGTCGTTATCATTAAGATGAACATGTCTGACATACTTCCCGAGCCTCTGTACCCAGACGAGTGTATCTGTAGGTGATATGCTGGCATGCGCATAATCAAGGCAGATGCCGAAATTATCATATTCGCAGAGCTTTTCGGCAAGCCCGCTCATAATATCAGGTGAAGTATCGAACATATTTTCAAGGTAGATCGCTATATCGGAATGTCTTTTCAATACTGACGACCAGTATGCTGTATTATTATCTATCCAGCCTTTGACATACACAGCAGAATTAAGAAACGGATTGTAATTCGTGTGAAACACCACAGCCTTACAGCCCATCTGCTTTGCTACTGTGATACTCTGCTCAATACGCTGCTGCGATATCTCCCTTATCCTGTCATCGGGACTGAACGGTATAACATCAAAAAACGCACCATGCATCGTACAGTACGATGGCAGCTTGCAACTGAGATAACTATTTTCAATTTTATTCAACAAGTTTTTATCATCAAGAACAGATGGTGAGAAAAAATCATTATACTCAAAGCCCAGATCATATTCTCCGGCAAATTGCAGACTTTCGTCCAAATTGCTCCGATCGGGTATGACAAGTAACTTTTTCATCTGATCATCCTCATTTCTGTTCGTCCTCAACTATACCTGTAACGGTATAGACAAAAACGCTCTTGCTCTTTCCTTTAAGCGGTATCTCGCCGATCTCATCAACAGTGATCCTGCCCTTTAACTGCTCATATACATTATCGCTTATGTACACATTACCTCTCGGTGCATTCGCCTCAAGACGTGCTGCGGTATTTACCGTATCTCCAATAGCGGTATAATCCATACGGAAGTCACAGCCGATGTTTCCCACGACAGCAGGTCCACAGTTTACTCCAACTCCGAAACCGACCTTCTTTCCGTATTTTTCAAGCATTTCCTTTTCGATCTTATCTCCGCCGCGGGCGATATCCCATGCGGTAAGTACAGCTTTATAGACATAATCTTCCGTATCGAACGGCGCATTGAATACTGCCATTGTTGCATCGCCGATAAACTTGTCCAGCGTTCCTCCATGTCGGAAAACACAGGATGATGTAAGCTCAAGGTAGGAGTTCAGGATATCAACGACCTGCTCAGGCTCAAGGCTTTCGGACAACGATGTGAAGCCTCTGATATCCACAAACATGACGGCGATATCACGATTTTCTCCGCCAAGTTTAAGCTCGTATGTGCCGCTCTTTGCGATCTCGTTTACTACCTGCGGTGCCACATACTTGCTGAAAGCCTTTTCGATCTGCTTTTTCGCAGAATTTGCAATATAATAATACAGCGCTACATATCCCACAGCAACTGCCACAGCAGCAATGGGAAAAATAATAATATTTGCCGAATAACCCATATTAAACATCACAAGACCTGCCATCAGCTTCAACACAACAGCCACAAGGCAAGCTATGATAGTATTAACAACAGACAACCGTTTGCACAGGAGCATAAGACACAAAACAAGCAATGTGCAAAAAATGGCATCCAGCCACAAAGGTACCGTATGCAGCAACTTATCCTCCATTATCGCCTGAATAACATTTGCGTGTATTTCAACACCATACATCTGTTGTCCACGATCAACGGGAACATAATAAGCATCCATCATACCTGCGGCATAAGCGCCCACCAGAACTATACAGTCATCAAATGCCTGTGCAGGCACCTTTCCGCTCAGGACATCACTGAGTGATACATTTTCATAATCGGCTATATCTCCGCTGTATCTGAATGCGAAAATATCATCATCTGTCGGGTATACAGGGATCATTCCCATTGAATCAGCATACCGCTTACAGACAGCAGCGCTGAAACTCGGCATCCGCACGCCATCCTCATCAAAGTACATGAAGGAGCTGCGGATTACTCCGTCGTTGTTATCCATAAGAGCATTAGCAAAGCCCTGATATGTCGCATCTTTCAGAGCAGGATACGGCAGCACCTTATCCTGAACATACATGGCATCTGCGATAAGGTCGCCATTTTCATCAGTAACAAGCTCCTTGGAGAAAACATAGCTGAAAGCGCATACAACATTACCGTGATCTCTGCAGGCATACGCAAAGGCTTCATCAGCTTCGCTGTTGTCGGCGCCGCTGAAAAGGATATCGAAGCCAATAACAGCAGGACGCACATCCTCTGATACACATAAAGTATCGACAAGCTGTGCATAAATGCTTCTGTCCCATTCGGAGAAGTCGCCCAGTTCATTCATCGTTTTCTCATCGATCCTGATTATGCGTATGTTGTTACTTGCACCCGACGCATGATGATATAACACATCTTCCACATATTTGTCCGAGGAACTAAGCACATCAAAGAACACACATATAAACACAATCACTGCACAAATGATATAAACTAAGAAGATTTTTGCGTTCTTCATATTTTCTCGATCTCCAATTAAATCATCATACATTATATGTAAAATCCCACCAATATTATACCACATTATTACTATTTTTGCAACTAAAATCCTCTTCAAAGCCTATACTCTCATTCAATTCATTGTACGCTCAGTATCAAATGGGTACTTATACTGAGCAAGCTGTCAGGTCGTGCAGAATTTCAGTGTCACATCATGTTCTGCCGATGTTTCCTCAGCGCAACTATTGCTAATTGTTGGAATTTGTCAAATCACATATAAATGTGAATAAAAACAGCAAATATCATCGAATACTAATTATAAAGCTAAAACCATATAATTCATTACTTCCATAATATTATCACAAAGTTCATTAACTGTACAGTAGCAAATTCCGTTATTTTCAGTTGTATCATATTTTATTATTTCGCTTATGATGCAATATTGTTTTGGCTCAACAACTCCGTCATTATTTCTCGGCATCAACTGCATGCTATCGATTTTTTCTACAGCCTTTTTCACATTTTTACAATCATCCTTATGCATGTTTAGATAATTTAAATCAAATTTAAACCTTATCATAACTGGTGTATTGATATTTTTCATACTTAAATACTCTCTGCACATCTCCAAATCATTCACTATTGTCACCAAACACTTCTTAACATTAGAATTATTATCAAAGTATTTTGCCTGTTTTATTAAAGTTTCAACTGCAGAAATGACAACAACCGCTGAGAGTATATTATTCATACTTGTATCATTTACATGTGCAATAATAACACTTATAAACGTAAACACAGCAATCAGGAATGCATTAATATTGCTTTTTTCAGCATGAATTATATATCTTCTGTACGCATTACGCTTCCCTCGATACATACACCTTACAAATATACTCCACCCCCACTTTACAACAATGACATAAGACAAAAAGCAGAATATAACAAATCCGAACATATTATGATGCGTATATTGCATATATGCTACAATAACCAATTGTATGTAAAAAACAACTACCCCAAGAGATAACATCATCAACATAAGATCATGCGAATACATTTTCAAATTGATTTTCCTCATAAATCTATTATATAGCCACTCTATTAATATATAAGGAATACATAGCAAAGAAAAAAGCGCCAATGAAATTAGCAGTATAGTTTTTGTACAAATCATTTTGTCGCTTTCAGATCCATTATTGTATCTGAAATATGAACCAATTACAATAAAAAAAGCTATTAATACTAAAACAATATACACGTTGAAAACAGTTACTTTAAACGAATTAATAGCCATTATCACCCAAAACAAAGCACACATAATTCCGCATACCAACAATGCATCATTCTGCTTTAAATTACCCTTTCCTTTTGAATCTACAACTTCACAATAACACTTTTTTACAGCATCAATTATATCATTAACTCTCATAATCATCTATCCTTTCGAACATTTACACAAACAAGCGGATGGTCATAAACCATCCGCCATATTTATTTATCAACAAATTCAATTTTGCACTGATGCTCTTTGGTGTCCTTATCATAATTGATACCAACAAGCACCACTCTACCATAGTAATCCTTGATAGAATCCGGATAACGCTTTTCCTTTATCTGATCCAGTGCAGCTTGTGCAGAGCTATCCCACTTCAGTTCCACAACTATTGCGGGACAAGTATTCCCTCTGACCGGCAGATATACTATATCAGCAAAACCTCTGCCTGTAGGAAACTCACGTACTCTCTCGTACGAAGGAACTGCCGCAATATACGCAAACATAACAGCATAGCTCAGCGAATTCTCATCATTATATGTCAGCACAGATGATGTATCCATATGTGCTTTCTCAACACACTGCGCCACTGTTGACTCATCGCCGGACAATGTTGCAGATAAGAGTCTGTCGGAATTCTTAATAATATCGACAACTCCATCCCATTTGGTTGAACTTACAGCACGGATAAATTCCTCCATAACCTCAAGGTTAGGAATTTTCACCGCTCCGGTGGAATGATTATATGTGAGATAGCCAAGATGAACAAGCAGAGTAAGTATATCATCCTTACTCTCAAAGGTCGACATATCGTTAAGGAACTTGGTTGTATCTATCTTGATGGACTTATCGCACATCATTGAAACGATACTATCCTTTAAGCCATCAAAGTTAAGATCGATATACAGCTTGAGCGCCTCATAGGTTTCGGTATTTGTCCAGTAATCCTGAATACAGGCATTCTGCATACAGGCAATAACCGAATTAGGATTATAAATATGAAGCTTGTCACCAAATGTGTAACCATTATACCACAGTTTCACATTATCAAAAGAAACATTATAACGCTGACACAGTGAACTTACTTCCTCATCCGTAAAACCGAAATATCTCGCAAGATTCTCTGCACGAGTCATCGAATATTCACTGAACATATTCAGAGCAGAATGAGTACCGTATTTCTTTATCGGCAGAATTCCTGTCATATAAACAAGCAGCACATAGTCCTGATCTTTCAGAAGATCACGCAGGAAATCAAGATATGCCAACTGTAGATTATCGTTATCCTTTTGCTCTCGGAAAATACAATCCCATTCATCAATGATAAAAACAAATGAATCTCCTGTTGCCGCAAATATTTTCTCCAGTGCACTTGAAAGCTTATCCGTGTTCAGAGACATATTGTATATCTCTGACAGCTCGCTTATCACTTCTCTCTGAAGATAATTGATCATATCAGAGGGCGTATCAGAGCGGCTAAGAAACCTCTGCATATTCAGGAACAGTACATTGTATTTGTTGAGGTGATTTTTGTAATCTTTATCCCTTGCGATTTTCAATTCAGAAAACAGTTTATCTGATGAGCACCCCTTTGAATAGTAAGCACTGAGCATTCTGGCAGCGGTAGTCTTACCAAATCTTCGAGGTCTGCTTACACACAGATAACGCTGTGAAGTACCTATCTTTGAATTTACAAAGCTTATAAGCTCTGATTTATCGACATAGGTATCCGTATTTATATCCATCTCAAAGCCGTTATTTGCAGGATTGAGATATATTCCCATCTGTAAGCACCTCCGTTCAGGGCAATTATCATATTATGCTGATAATATTATACTCCATAAACACTAAGAAATCAAGTACCAAAAAGAAAATGTCATCCCCATATATTACTCTGACACCCTCATACTATTTACACAAGATAACGGGCATCGCTGATACGAAGCCCGTTTATATTACACCGCAACTATCAAACTGCACCACATAATTTCAGTGGAATCCTCACTTTCCATCGCCTTCCCCATTAATTTACCATCATGCTTTTTGATAACTCGCTTACTACTGCAATGCATTTGTCCTCAATACATAAAATCGGCGGAGATAGTTCACTCCGCCGATGTTATTTTATTAAGGGATATCCCGCTCACTGCACAGCAAGCTCCCCCAGAAGCGAGACCGCCACGCCGAGACCTGCCGAGATAAGTATCAGCAGCACGGAGCTGAGCTTCTTGCCTGTAATTCTGCCGGAGCCGAAATACACCACTACAAGAAGTGCGAATATCAGCATCGGAACGATGTCCTGTGACGATACAGCGAGATCGGCAGCACCAACAGCTTTCACCAGAAGTATCACTCCCGTGGAAAGTATCAGTGCAACTATAACAGGCTTCACGCCTTGCATAAAGCCCCTGAACCCCCTGTTTTCAGTCAGATTCTTCATCACCGAGGCGACGAGCAGGATTATTAAAAAGGACGGCATTACAACGCCCAGTGTCGCAGCGATACTGCCGAAGATACCGCCCTGCACAGAGCCGATGTAAGTCGCCATGTTTACTGCGATAGGTCCCGGAGTCGATTCACATACGCCGATGAGATCAAAGAACTCGCTCTCGCTCAGCCAGCCGTAGTGCATCACTGTTTCTTCTATCAGAGGTATCATCCCGAATGCACCGCCGAAACAGAAAAGTCCTACCTTGAAAAACTCCAGGAAAAGCGTGAGGTATATCATTTCTTCATCACCTTACCCTTTTCCGAGGAGTACAGGAACACTCCAAGCACTCCTCCCGCAAGGATGAAAAGGATAGTGCTGAACGATACCGAAAACATCTCAAACGCTATCATAGCCGCAAACACCACCGCAAAAACAACGAGCGGTACAGGCTTTTTAGGGAGCTTCGCCAGCATATCCATACCAGCCTTCAGGATAAGAAAAGCCACTGCGCATTTAATTCCCGTAAATGCATACGCAACATATCTGTTTTCAAGAAAAGCATCAAGAAACAGCGATATCACATACAGTATCACAAGAGAGGGCAGCACCACTCCAAGTGTTGCCAGAAGACTTCCGATAAAGTCTCTTCGCTTATATCCCACAAAGGTCGCAAGATTTATCGCAATAGGACCGGGAGTGGATTCTGCGATGGTTATGACCTCCATCAGCTCGTCCTCGGAGAGCCAGCACTTTTTCTCGCATATCGTTTCCTTTATCTGAGCTATCATTGCATAGCCGCCGCCAAAGGTAAACGATCCTATCTTAAAAAATGTTAGAAATATCTCAGACATATTCCTGCTCCTTTCAAATGGATGATAGCGAACATTGTACAGCCTGAACGCCGCCCATCAGACGAAGCTCGGGGCGTATCATTTCGGAGGGATTTTCATGTAGTGTCCGTTCTGTAATCGAACGATTTCAAAGCGTAACCCTGAAATCTTCTATGTTAAGACTTCTTATTTCTTCCACGACCGACATACCCGTATTATCAAACATATACCCTTGATTTTCAGGCATATTATCAAGCTTTGCTTTCAGATACAACGCTCTTTCGGTGAGTTCTGTATCTCCTCGTTCTTTTATACGCTGCTTTATACATTCTTCCGTTGCGGTCAACACCACATAATATAAATTCGCATTATATTCATTAGCTATATTCTGTATCAGCGGTAATTCGTTCTCGACCACATAATCTATTACCACATCCAAGTTCTTATCAAGTGCCTTTTTAGCAACGCTTATTATGCAATCCCAGTTGAATTTTAAAATATCCTCCCAGCGCATATAACTGCTGTCCTGCTCATTCTCAAGTCTTTTTTCCTTTTCATCAGCTTCAACAAACCCTGCATGAAAATCATCGCCATGAATAACATAAGCTTGCCTTGCACCTGCTTTATTCACAAGATGCCCTGCATAAGCCTTTGACAATGTAGTTTTTCCGCAGCCGCATGGTCCTGAGAAAAGATATATATTACTCATTTGTATCATCTCCAAAATACTTTTTACAGCAATTACATTGTACCATATTTTCCTTGCTTGTGCAACAGAAAACCTATTTATAATTCATACAATCAACAGCAAAGCTCCCGATTGATTTCGGGAGCCGTTTGCCATATATCATCAGTTTGTTTCAAAAAGCTGTTTGCAGATAATATCAACATTCTCCGCTACCAGCTTAGTACCGTCCACCCTTATCACAGGAATATCCATTGTATCCAGCCAGTCGGTCACGGTCTTATCCGTACGTTTTTCGATCAGTTCATAGAACGCTTTTTCTCTTTCGTATAAGTCGCCGCCCTCGCATACTCTGTCACCGAATTTATCATAAGCACGCTGACGCACACGCTTCATTCTTGTTTCCTTTGGCACGCTCACGAACACTGCGCAGGTGAACATTGCCGCGGTCTGTTCACTGTAATTTCCTCGCACCGATGCGAATATCAGGTCGTCACACTTATTCAGGTCATCGTATAAAAGGCTTACGACTTCTTCCTGAGTTCTCTGCACTGCATAGAGATAATCAGGGTCGGTCTTAGGGAAATAGTAGTCCTCAACATCTCTGAACTCCCAGCCTGTTTTTTCTGCCAGCGCCTTTCCGAGTGTGCTTTTTCCCGCACCGTTGCCGCCGCATATTATTATTTTATGTGCCATCTGTAACGCTTCCTTGCCGTTAATTATACTTCTAGTATGGACATATTGTACCATTATTGCAGCCAAAAATCAAGTCTGATTTTTCCCACGCTCCCCTTGACATTTAATCCCACTTTGTATTATCATATACACAAGGAGGCGCATTACAATGACTTTTGACATCAACAACTACACAACGGAAACGCTTGAAAACAGCGAGCTGAACATAAATTTCCGCACGTACAGAAATATCACGTATGTGAAGGAGCCTGTTTCGTCCGAATTACAGGTGCTGAACATCTTCATTCCGCAGGACTACATCGATGGCGGAGCGATAAACGGCTACACAGCCACGACCGCGCCGATATTCTTCCCGAACGGCATAGGCGGTTATATGGAAGCAAGACCCTGCTCGCCCTGTGTGCGTGAGGACGGCAGGTTCAACACCGAGTCTGCGGCACTTGCAAGGGGTTATGTCGTTATCTCCGCAGGCGCACGAGGACGGACTACCTCTGACGGCGAAAGATACGCAGGCAAAGCTCCTGCCTGCATCGTTGACCTGAAAGCGGCGGTGCGTTTTGTAAGGAGCATTTCGGACAAGATATGCGGCGATGTGAACAGGATAA
>JAZKZL010000209.1:0-1402 GCA_045612645.1 Oscillospiraceae bacterium | reverse complement strand
AGACCATCGTATGCACAGATGACGGCTCCGTGGGACATCACGGCGTTGTTACCACTCCTCTGACAGAGGCGCTTGCTGCGGGTGATGTGGGAATGGTATGCGCATGCGGTCCCGAGCCTATGATAAAGGCTGTTGTGAAAGAGTGCGAGGACAACAACGTTCCCTGCCGTGTTTCTCTGGAGCAGAGAATGGGCTGCGGCGTGGGCGCGTGTGTTGTGTGCAGCTGCATGACCGTAAGAGGCGGCAAGGAATACTATGCAAGAGTCTGCAAGGACGGACCTGTATTTGATGCAAAGGAGGTAAGATTCGATGGCTGATCTTTCTGTTAAGGTTGCGGGTGTTGATTTTCAGAATCCCGTCATTATGGCTTCGGGCGCTTACGGAAACGGTGAGTGCTATACCGATCTTTACCCTATTTCTAAGCTCGGCGGTATCTCCTGCAAGGGCATGACCATTCAGCCTAAGATGGGCAATATCCCTCCCAGAATCGCTGAGACTCCCTCGGGTATCCTGAACTCCGTTGGTCTTCAGAACATCGGCGTTCACGGCTTCATCGACTACTATCTCGATTCTCTGAAGCAGGAGGGCAAGGACTGCGTTATCATCGCAAATGTTGCAGGTGCAGTGCTGGATGATTATATAGCAGCCGCAGAGGCTCTTGACGCAAGCTCCGTTGATATGATCGAGCTGAACATCTCCTGCCCCAACGTTAAGGCAGGCGGTGCCACATGGGGCGTGACCTGCGAGGGTGCGGCAGCTGTAACAAAGGCGGTGAGAGCTGCCACAAAGAAGCCGCTCATCGTAAAGCTGACTCCAAATGTAACAAGCATTACAGACATCGCAAAGGCAGTTGAGGCAGAGGGTGCAGACTCCATCTCTCTTATCAATACTCTCCTCGGCATGAGAATAGATATCCGCAACCGCAGACCTATCCTGCACAATAATGTGGGTGGTCTTTCGGGTCCTGCGATATTCCCTGTGGCTGTACGCTGTGTATGGCAGTGCTACAACGCTGTAAAGATCCCGATCATCGGTATGGGCGGTATCTCCACTTGGGAGGACGCTGTGGAGATGATGCTGGCAGGCGCTTCCGCAATTCAGATGGGTACAGCGATATTCACCGATCCTTATGCACCTCTCAAGGTCATCGAGGGCCTGGAGAAGTATATGGACGACAACGGCATCAAGAGCCTGTCTGAGATAGTTGGTCAGGTAAAGCCTTGGTAAATCGGGCTGCTAAAGCGATAGTGCGGTGCGAAACGCTCTGTCTGCCGATGTGTCGCCATAAAATTGTAAATATGGATTTGTGTCGGGCGGGTCTTGTATCCGTCCGTACATATATCAGAATTGAAAAGGAGTGCTTATGAAACAGCTGCATACCGCACAGACCAGTTTTACTTAC
>JAZKZL010000208.1:0-1821 GCA_045612645.1 Oscillospiraceae bacterium | reverse complement strand
CAACTATCTCATCAATTCTTGCAAGGAACTCAGGGCGCAGGAAATCCTTCAGACCCTTCATTGCCTTTTCTTTGCTGATATCTCCCTCGCTGCGGGAAAAACCGATACCACCAACACTGTTGTGACCCGAGCCTGCATTGGATGTCATGCAGATAACGGTATTCTCGAAGCTTACAGAGCGACCGTGAGCGTCGTTTATCTTACCCTCGTCCAGTATCTGAAGCAGAATGTTCATAACATCGGGATGAGCCTTTTCTATCTCATCAAACAGAATAACGGAATAAGGCTTTCTGCGCACTCTCTCGGTGAGCTGACCTGCCTCGTCGTATCCGACATATCCGGGAGGAGAGCCGATAATCTTTGAAACGCTGTGCTTTTCCATATATTCAGACATATCGAGACGAATGAGCGGCTCGACAGTGTCGAACATCTCCTTTGCAAGCACCTTTACAAGCTCTGTCTTACCTACACCTGTGGGGCCGACAAATATAAAGGATGCAGGTCTGCGGCGCTCGGTGAGCTGAACTCTTGTGCGCTTTATCGCCTTTGCCACAAGCTCGCACGCTTCATCCTGACCAATGACCTTGGATTTAAGTGCTTCTTCAAGACCTGCAATGCGCTTGTATTCGGTCTCCTTGATCTTATTGGCAGGGATTCCTGTCCACATCTCGATGACCTTGGAAAGATCATCCATTGTGACACAGACATTCTCCGCTTTTTCTTTCAGTTCGTTGAGACGGGCTTCTGTCTGAGCGATGCGAGTTTTCAATTCCGCACGCTTTTCATAATCCATCTCCTCAGCGTTGGCAAGCTCCTCTTCCTCTGCTTTAAGCTTCTCAGCTTCAAGCTTCAGCTTCTCGTACTCGGTGATATCCTCGTTAACAAGGCTTGCACAGGCGCAGGACTCATCCAGCAGATCTATCGCCTTGTCAGGGAGAAAACGATCATTGATATATCTTTCAGAAAGAACTGCACACATTCTTGTAAGCTCAGAGGATATCTTCACCTTGTGGTGATTCTCGTAATATTCCTTGATGCCCTCAAGAAGCTCTATTGTCTCTGTAATGGTAGGCTCGTTTACGGTAACGGGCTGGAAACGGCGCTCAAGAGCACTATCCTTTTCAATGTGCTTGCGATACTCGTTAAATGTGGTGGCACCGATGACCTGCAGCTCGCCTCTGGAAAGAGCGGGCTTGAACATATTTGCAGCATTCATTGTTCCCTCGGAATCGCCCGTGCCAACAAGATTATGCACCTCATCAATAAACAGGATGATGTTTCCTGCATTTTTTACCTCGTCAATAAGTGCCTTAACACGGCTTTCAAACTGACCTCTGAACTGTGTGCCTGCGATAAGCGCAGTTAGATCCAGCAGATACAGTTCCTTACACTGCAGTCTCAACGGAACATCGCCGCTCACAAGGCGCAGTGCTATACCCTCAGCGATCGCAGTCTTGCCGACGCCCGGCACACCGATCAGACAGGGGTTATTCTTGCTTCTGCGGGAGAGTATCTGCAGCACGCGATATATCTCACGATCTCTGCCGATGATGCGGTCTATCTTGCCATCCTTTGCCTTTCTTGTGAGATTAGTGCAGAAAGTTTCGAGGTTTCTGCGCTTTTTATCGGTCTTTTCCTTTTTCTTATGCTTCCTTTCGGAATTTTCCTCGTCAGAGGAGCTGTTCTCGCCTTCTCCGCTCTTTGCCGAGCCGCCGAAGATGTTCTTCAGAAAGCTCGGAAGAGTATTTGCACCGCCGCTCTCGAACATTTCCTCGGGATCACGGGAATCGTCCTCATCATCGGGATCTGCCTCAGCGGTCA
>JAZKZL010000207.1:0-5274 GCA_045612645.1 Oscillospiraceae bacterium | reverse complement strand
AGGGGACGGTTCTTGTCGTTCTTTATCCTCATATAGCAGTTGGCAAAGGATGTGTTGATGTATACGGAAAGTCCGCTCTGACGTGCGAATTCCGCAGTGCTGTCGTTGATGAGCGCACCGCCGCCTGTAGCGACGATATATCCATCTGAAAGCTCGCGGATGTATTTTGCTTCAAGCTCGCGGAAATGCGGCTCGCCGTATTGTGCGAATATCTCGGGGATGGACATTCCCTCACGCTCGACTATGACTGAATCAAGGTCAACGAGCTTTCTGCCCGTGAAACGTGCAAGCATACGCCCGATGTGGGATTTTCCGCAGCCCATAAAGCCGCAGAGGAAGATCGAATTCATACCAGCGCCTCCATATCGGATATCAGCTTGTCGATATCCTCCTTGTTGTAGGAGGCATTATCCCATATCTCGTGTGCTGCAACAGCCTGAAGCACCAGCATCGCCATGCCCGTCATAGCCTTTGCGCCCTTTTCACGGGCGGTCTTTGCAAGCAGCGTCTCTCTGGGGTTGTAGATAGCGTCGAACACGAATTTCACATGATCCAGTATCTCGGGAGAGCAGGGCATCCTGTCGGATTTCGGGTACATTCCCACGGGGCAGGCATTCACCAGCAGATCTATCTCAGGCATTTCGTTGCCAAAATCCTCTGCGCAGAGGGCGCCGTTATTTATGAAAACTATGCGCACATCCGCATCGGTTTTCTTTTCCTTTATCTCGCTCACTACCTGCTGAGCGAGAGCCTCGTCCGATTTCAGTACGGCGATAGTGAGCTTTCCGCCGCTGAGAGCGGTCTCGATCGCCATCATTCTGCCCACACCGCCGCAGCCGATAAGCAGAACGTTTGCGCAGAGAGATGCCCCCAGCATCTCGATGGACTTTGTAAATCCCATAACATCGGTGTTGCAGCCGAGCTTTTCATCGCCGTTTGCCACGCAGTTCACGGAGCGATAGCGCTGAGCGCCATCGGAAAGCTTATCGCAGTAGCAGATAATTTCCACTTTATGGGGAATAGTAATATTAAAACCATCCAGAGAGGCGAGGAAGTCATGCTTTTCTTTCAGTTCCTCGGGAGCGATATCGTAAAGCTGATAGTCAACGGTCTCGCCGCTCAGTTCAAACAGTCTTGTGTGTATCTGAGGAGAGAGCGAATGGCCGAGAGGATGACCTATTAAACCGAATCTGCGCATTTTCTTATCCTTTCAGTGCTTCGAGAGCCTTTTCGAGAGTTTCGTTGTTTTCAATGTTTACTGCGTTTGCGCCCTTGAAGGTCTTTTTAACGAGACCTGTCAGCACCTTGTTGGGGCCAAGCTCCACATAAGCTTCGATGCCTGCGTCGTTCATTGCATTCATCTCGTCCACGAACTTAACAGGAGAGCAGATATGTGCAGCAAGATAAGACGGCATATCGGAGAAGTCATCGAGCTTCTTGCCGTAGAGGTTTGCGTAGAAATCGCAGTTAGGAGCCTTGAAATCAAAGCCTGCTATCGCTGCCTTGAATTCCTCTGCGGCACCTGCCATCAGCTTTGTATGGAAAGCAGCGGAAACCGCAAGCTTCACACAGCGCGCCTTCATAGCGGAGAGTTTTTCGATAGCCTCGTCAATAGCGGCGGTCTCGCCTGCGATAACGGTCTGCTCGGGGCTGTTGTAGTTTGCGGGAGCGGCAAAGCCGTTTACTTCGGCAAGCACCTTTTCGATGGTCTCGTTGTCACTGCGGAGTATTGCAGCCATTGCGCCGCCTGTGGCCTCGGCAGCCTTTGCCATAGCCTCGCTTCTGAGCTTGATAGCTTTATAGGAGTCCTCAAGGGAGAGCATTCCCGCTGCGTACATTGCAGCGTATTCGCCGAGGGAGTGACCTGCCACCGCGCAGTTATCTATGCCGTTTTCTCTTGCCGCTGTAAGAGCGATAAGGGATGCTGTAAAGATAGCGGGCTGGGAGAGCCTTGTCTGGGAAAGCTCTTCAGCGGAAGCCTCTGATATCTTCTTCATCAGATCAAAACCCATGATATCGCTGCCGCACTCGAGTATCTGCTTTGCTGCGGAATATCTTTTGGCAAGCTCCGCACCCATGCCGGGGTACTGACTGCCCTGTCCTGAGAATAAAAATACTGTTTTCATGTTGAATATACCTCCATAATTTAAATGTACAATAATAAAAATCTCGCTCGCATACACGGAAAAATCGACTTTTTAAGTGATTTGTGGAAAAAATCATCTCAAATGAGTTGACAAAAAGATAAATATAGGGTAAAATATAAATGTATGTTTGCAATTTACTGTCAATAAGGGCGTCGCCCTCACAACATATATCATTATACATTATCATGCAAATAAAATCAAGGAGTATTTTTTAATGAACGGAATCGAAATAATCGGAACAGGCAGCTATGTTCCGGAATTTATCGCTGATAATAATAAGTTCGCGGAGTTCCTTGACACTTCTGATGAGTGGATCACCCCCCGAACAGGTATAAAGGAAAGACGAATCCTCACCGATAAGCCTAATTATTTTATGGGTACCGAAGCAGCTAAGAAAGCGCTGGAGAATGCAAATCTCAGTGCTGAGGATGTCGATCTTATTCTGGTATCCACCTGCTCTCCCGATTTCTTCTATCCCTCCATGTCCTGCCTTGTTCAGCTCGGCATAGGCGCGAAGAACGCAGCCTGTCTTGATGTGAATAGTGCCTGCACAGGCTTTATCTCTGCGATGGATATGGCTCAGAAGTATCTTGCGTCTGGTCAGTACAGGACTATTCTTGTTGTGGCGACAGAAAAGCTTTCTGCTCAGCAGGATTACACCGATCGTTCCATGTGCATCCTTTTTGGCGATGCTGCGGGTGCTGCGGTGGTAAGAAGATCGGATAAGCCGTTCCACTCCACTCTCGGTGCAAGCGGTGATGAGTTTGAGGCACTTTATTGCAAGGTCAACTACCAGTCAAACTGCCCTTTCCATGCCGAGGATTGGCAGAAAGAATTTTATAACGATCGCTTTGATACTTTCAGCAAGCAGAATTATCTGCAGTCTGACGGACACGCTGTGTATAAGTTTGCCGTGAATGCCATGAGCAATGCAGTGAAGAAGGTCGCAGAGGACGGCGGCTACAACATTGAGGATATCGATATCGTTATCCCGCATCAGGCAAACCTCCGTATCATCAAGAAGGCGACAGAGATGCTGGGTATCGATCCTGAAATAGTATACACCAACATCCAGCGCCTCGGAAACGTATCCAGCGCCTGCATCCCCGTGGCTCTTGACGAGCTGAATCAGCAGGGCAAGCTGCACAAGGGCATGAAGATATGCTTTGTGGGCTTCGGTGCAGGACTTACCTACGGCGCGATAATCATGGAGATCTGACGATAATAATAAATTAATTTACGACATTGAAAGGAACTGAACAACATGGCAAAAACAGCGATAATCACAGGCTCCAGCCGAGGAATCGGCGCAGCTATTGCAAAGCGTCTTGCTAAGGACGGCTGCAATATCATCATCAACGATGTATCTCAGGAAGCTCTTGACACTGCGGGCGCAGAGGTAGCAGAGGCTTGCCGTGCATTCGGCGTAAAGGTTGAGTGCTATGCTGCGGATGTTTCCGATTATGCTCAGTGCGAGGCTATGGTGAAGTGGGCGAAGGAGGAGTTCGGCTCCATCGATATCCTTGTCAACAACGCAGGCATCACCCGTGACGGTCTGATGGTGCGCATGGATGAGGAGATCTATGATATGGTCATCCGCATCAATCAGAAGTCCGTATTTAATATGACAAAGCTCTGCGGTGCTGTTATGATGCGCCAGAAGAGCGGAAGGATCGTAAACCTTGCATCTGTGGCAGGTCTTTACGGCAATCCCGGTCAGATCAACTATTCCGCATCCAAGGGCGCGGTGATCGCAATGACCAAGACCACAGCCAAGGAGCTTGGCAGCCGTGGTATCACTTGCAATGCAGTTGCTCCCGGTTTCATCCAGACTCCGATGACAGATAAGCTCACTGAGGAGCAGAAGGCTGCTATGCTGCAGATGATCGCAATGAAGCGCTATGGTCAGCCTGAGGAGGTTGCAGGCGTTGTATCCTTCCTGTGCAGCGATGACGCATCCTATGTTACCGGTCAGGTAGTGGAGATCAGCGGCGGTCTGAGCATGTAAGAATTGAGATAGCACTGCATTTACTGCGTCAATCGCATTTCGGCAGGTACAAAGCCTTGCCGAAATACGCTTTCCTTGTAACTGCAGCACTCTCTCAATCTTTAATAAGATGTTAATATTTGTATGTTATAAATATAAATGGTTCTCTTGCAGTATTTGCTGAAACAAAGAACTGACATTCAGAAGAACATATTCATTTCGGAGGACAACTTAATGGAAAGAAGAGTAGTAATTACAGGTCTGGGAGCTGTTACTCCCTGCGGCAATACAGTTGACGAGTTGTGGGGCAATCTCATGGCAGGAAACCACGGCTTTGAGCTTGGCTCATGGTTCGGCGAGCAGGAGCCTGAGCATCAGGGCATCATCGCAAAGGTAAAGAACTTTGATGCTTCCGAGTATTTCGACAAGAAAGAGCTTCGCAGAAACGATGTTATCGTTCAGTATGCTGTTTATGCTGCAATGAACGCTCTGAAGGACGCAGGCACAGATTTCAAGGATCTCGATCCTTTCCGCGTGGGAACCGTTATCGGCAGCGGCATCGGCGGTATCTGCACCACTGAGGAGGAGCTGCTCTCCTATCACAACAAGGGCAACAAGAAAGTATCTGTATTCACCATCACAAAGATGATCGGCAACATGGCTTCGGGCATTGTGGCTATCAGAACAGGCTTCAAGGGCAGCAACTTCTGCGTTACCACTGCTTGTGCCAGCGGTACTCAGGCTATAGGCGAGGCATTCCGTTCCATCAAGCACGGCTACCTCGATGCAGCCGTTGCAGGCGGTACAGAGCACAGCGATATCGGCTTCTGCTATGCTGCATTCAACAACATGCACGCAGTTACACGTTCCACTGATGTGGACAGAGCTTCCATCCCGTTTGACGCTGAGAGAAGCGGCTTTGTTCTGGGTGACGGCTGCGGTATCCTCGTTCTTGAGGAATACGAGCACGCAAAGGCAAGAGGCGCTAAGATCTACGCAGAGATCTGCGGCTATGGCTCCACCTGTGACGCTCACCACGAAACAAGTCCCGATCCCGAGGGTCTCGGAGGTGCAAAGGCTATGCAGTTTGCTTACGAGGAAGCAGGCATGAAGCCCGAAGATATCAACTACATCAATGCT
>JAZKZL010000206.1:0-2606 GCA_045612645.1 Oscillospiraceae bacterium | reverse complement strand
ATGCCAGTAGAGTGGCGATCCAATAACGATCGTCTTGGCGGCTCTGATCTTATCTATGACCTCCATGAACTGGTCGTCTTCGAACTGCTGTCCGTAGCCATAGATCTTATACTCAGCCAGATTCAGTGTTTCATATTCCTTGCCCTCAAGAAGCGCCGCCGCAACTCTCGCGGTATTTCCGTTCGGATCAGGGCTGCTGTTAATAAATAGTATGCTCATTTCAATCTCCTTCTTATGAAATCGAATTCAGGTAATCGTCGAACCCGCTTCTTACCTCATCATTATCGGTGTCTGCGTCTATTGTGAAGCCATCGAGGATCTGAGCATCAGGCTCGTATTCCCGCATCTGGACGATCATTCTTCCAAATCCCGATCCATGGTGGATGCCGAATGGAACGATCGTCTTTCCTGAAAAGTCATATTTCTGGAAGAATACATGCACCGGCTGAGGAAGCTCTCCCCACCACACAGGTACGCCGAAATACACAGTGTCATACTCACTCAGGTCAGGCAGTTCCTCCTTGAAGGTGAACTGTTTCCCGTTCGCGATATCGTCCTTCGCTATACCGGTCATGTCCTCGAAATCCGGCGGGTACACCTCATTTACTCTGATGGAAAACTCATCAGCTCCCTTGAGGTTTTTCGCTTCTTCTGCCATCACCTTCAGGTTCTCAATGTTTTTCCCGGTCGAGCCGCCTCTGAGGCTTGCTGAGGTTATTGCGTCTACGTCAAGACCTGTTGTATCGATATTCTCTGAGTAATCGAAATATATTACGATGCTTTTCCCATCACCGACAGAGTCCACCTGAGCAGTTTCATTTTCCTCGGCTGTAGTTTCTTCAGCTGCATTTTCCGGCTCCTGATCAGAATTGCCGCATGCTGCAAGGGCTGCAACTGGAAGGAGCATTATCAGAATAAGGGATACTATCTTTTTCATATCCATTCCTTTCTCACTACAGATTCTCTGCAAAGAATTCTTTCAGCTTTGCTGCTGCCTTTTCCACATATTCCGGCACCCAGTAAGTACGGATGTGAGTTGCCCCTTCTATCAGGAACAGCTCCTTGGTCTTCGCATTGACAGCCTTTGTAAAGGCTGAATCCGTCATATACTTCGTATCTGCAATGTCGCCTGCCATCATCAGGAGTGGCTGATCGATGAGATTCACCCTGTTATCCAAGTAGAATGCCATCAGGTGCATCAGAGACTCTGTGGTATAGCGGCTGTTGGCATTAGGATGAGCATGTGTGATACCGTAGTACTCCACACCGTCTCTGTACAGCCCTGCAGGCAGTTTCTCCATCAGTCCTCGGAGCTGCTCCTCTGTCATCGGAGGATTGTCCCCCTCATATACGACCTCGTGATTGAGTTCTTTGTTTCTTGCTTCTGCAGCCTTCTGAAGTCTTGCCTGAATATTAGCTGTGTCGCTGTCCATGAAGCCGTTCCTGCGTACACGGCCCGTGTTGAACATGGAGAGTGTCGCAACAGCCTTGATGCGCTTGTCTGCCTGTGCGGCAGCCAGTGTGTATCCGCCGCCTCCGCAGATGCCGAGTGATGCTATCCTGTCTTTATCCACATACGGACGGGAGACAAGGAAGTCCACCATACCACTGACATCATCTATCCTGTTTGCCGGGTAGTCACGCTGTCTCGGCTCGCCACCGCTCTCTCCCTGATAAGAAGCATCAGCTGCGATCGTGACATATCCCATCTCCGCGAGCTTCTGAGCAAAGAGTCCTGCGACCTGCTCCTTCACGCCGCCGTTAGGGTGCGCGACTGTGATTGCCGGGTATTTCTTATCGCTCAGGCATTCATAGCCTGCTGGTGTATAGACGTTGGCAGCGATTCGGATACCATTATGCATATATGCGACCGGATGGATATTCACCTTGCCCGTCTCGTTTTCTGTTATTGCTCCTGTGTAAACCAGTCCGAACTTATTCTCACTCATTACACTTGCTCCTATTCTTATGCGTCTGCTGTAGCGGAAAGGATATATCTGACAGCGTTCGGATCGTTATGGTCGATGATCTCGCTGTGACCAAGATCCAGAGCATCCACCTTCTTCATATCCTCATCTGAAAGAGTGAAATCCCAGATATCGATGTTCTGTTCCATGCGCTCCTTGTGTACTGATTTAGGAATGATTGAAACGCCTCTCTGTGCATTCCACTTGAGCGCTATCTGTGCAGCTGTCTTTCCGTACTTCTCTCCGATCTCTGTCAAAACCGGATGTGTAAAGATTCCGTGTTTGCCTTCTGCGAGAGGTCCCCATGCCTGCGGGACTGTTCCGTACTGCTTCATGTTCTCAATGGCATCGTACTGCGCATAGAACGGGTGAAGCTCGATCTGATTTACATGAGGCTTAACATCCACGATCTCTGCGAATTCAGTAAACTTACCGATATAGAAGTTTGCCACTCCAAGGGCTCTGATCTTGCCCTCGTTGTACAGCTCGACCATCGCTCTCCATGCTCCGTAAACATCGCCATATGGCTGATGGATCATAAACATGTCGATGTAGTCGAGTCCAAGCTTCCTTGCGGAGCGCTCGAATGCTTTCTTAGCTCCCTCATAGGATGCATCGCTTGTCCACAGCTTTGTTGTT
>JAZKZL010000205.1:0-7023 GCA_045612645.1 Oscillospiraceae bacterium | reverse complement strand
GGAAAATGGGATAATCATCTCACAGGGTGGCCACCTGAGATGGACAAAAGGAGATGATTATATGGCAGAGTTTAACAAGGAGTACGGCAGCAAGGGGGCAACCGGCGCCGGTCTCGGACTCGGTATCGCAGGCACGGCACTTGGCGTGCTGAACGGCGGTCTCGGCAATGTTCTTGGCGGCCTTGGCGGTTGGAACAATGGTTGGAACAACGGCAGACAGGGCGTGGTACCTATTTGCGGCGACGATATGCCCGTATCGCGCTATGAGCTCGGGCAGCAGAACGAGATCGACAGGCTGCGTGGTGAAAACGAACTGCTTCGCAGTAATACCTACAACGACCAGAAGCTGCTTGAAGTATATAAGTACTTTGACGGCAAGCTGGAGCATATCAATCAGAGGCTGGGCGGTCAGGATGCATGGAATGCAGCGCAGTCCACTGCAATGGGCTGCATGAGAGGTCAGATCGACCAGCTGTACAGTCTGACCCGTCTTGTGATTCCCAATTATAAAGTCTGTCCCGGTTGGGGAGATGTAACTGTAACTCCCACTACGCCCGCTGCTGCAGCGGCATCTGCAGCAGCTCCTACCACCTGATAAGTAAGGAGGGCGTCTATGATCCATAAGAGTAAGATCGTGTCCGGGCTGGCAACGTACATAGAGCGGGAGTTAGCTGCTCAGTTTGCAGGCAGTTTGAGAGGGTGGGGGGTGGCTATGGCAGGCGGTATAGTTGCAGCCCGCGCAGATCGGGTGCTGGATGTGCTTTTGCAACTTCCGGCCGTGCGCGTGCTTGGTATCGCTGACGGAGAGATGATCGACGAGGAGCTGCTTTTTGCCACGCTTGCGGAGGCTGCGCGGAAAACAAGCGCCACTGTGGAGGTACCGCTACTCGGGCCGGTTACGTTTACAGAAAAGGATGTGGACGCCCTCCGGAGGTATGTGATGGGAGGCTGATAAAATGTGGAAATGTGAGGAGATCCGGCACCTGCTCAAGACTGTTGGTCATAATATCGAGGAGGCGCGCGATAAGATCCACAAGGCGTATGAGATGGCCGAGAAGTCGGATGCTATTGCTGCGTGGCACAAAATGATGGCTGAGCGGCACCTTGACTTCAACGGGCCTGCGGTGGAGATGATACGCAAGCACATCGAGGATATGCGGCGCGATCACAAAATGCACGAACACGAACCCGACCATATGGTGATGGGTAAATGTGAGGCATACGAGGAGTGGCTGGAGCAGCTGCTGCCGAGGATGGCGGAAGTCAGGGCAATGATTGACAGATTTGGCAAATAAAGAGAGCCGGAGCCATTTTGGCTCCGGCTTTTGTGCAACTTTTGTGCAACGTATTACAGAAATAAACGAGGGTCGCAGTTATTCAAAACCCTTGAGATGCATGGGTTTTGTGCACAATAACTATCTGTGAAATCTGACTTTTAATCAGGGTGTCCCGGGTTCGAATCCCGGATGGGTCACTTCGTGAAAAGCCTTGAAATCATTGGGATTTCAGGGCTTTTTCTTTTATGTCGACGATGGGCGCGTTTACGGGTTGTGCAACGTTTGTGCAACGTGTATTTTCGAAGACGGAATTGAGTTTATCTGCTGCAACGCGCTTGGCGTTATCTGTGAGGTGGGTATAGATGCGCAGGGTAGTTTCTATGCGGGCGTGTCCGACGATTTTTGAGGTGGTAAAAACGTCGATGCCTGCTTCCCAGCACATCGTTATGAAGTTATGCCGCAGGGTGTGCGGGGTGATAAGCGGCTTATGGCGGCTGCGGAAATCCGATGCGCGGTAATTATTATTGGAGCACGGGACGGTCATGCCGCAGTCGAACATGAGGTGCGCCCATGCGCGCTGAAACACGGCTTTTGCGATGGGTTTGCCGGAGATCTCGCCGACTACGATATATGCGCCCGGCAGACCGCGTTCGCGGCGCAGCATATCATAGAGGGGGCGCGGGATGGGGACATAGCGGTCGGAAGACCTGGTCTTCAGCTTGCCGACCTTGCCGCCGTCTTTATCGTCGATGTCGCGCTGGACGTGGATCTCGCGTGTATCCCAGTTAATGTCTTCCCATTTGAGACCACGCGCCTCGCCGCCGCGCAGACCGAGGTAATACAGCAGCGCAAGCAGCATGCCATAACGGTGAGTGACACACACGGCTTCGATGCGACGGCGATGATCGGGAGAAAGCACGTCCTTTTCGGCTGTCTCTGCGGGTTCGGGCTTACGCAGGTGGGCGGTTGGATCCTGAGTGACGATCAGATCCGCGCAGGCGGACTTATAGATCTTTTTCAGAGTGGCGACGATATAGGTAATGTGGGTCGCGCTCATGCCGGCGTGGGCATTGATAAACGTCTGCAATTCGATCGGGCGTATGGCACGCAGGTTGCGGTCGCCGAATACGGGCAATATGTGCTTATTAAGGGCTGAACGATAGGATTCTACGGAGGACGCCGACAGACCGGGCGTCAGGCGCAGCTTAAACCACTCCTGCGCATATTCGCCAAAGAGGCGGTCGTGGGATCGGATCTCTCCGGTGATGTAGTGGCGGACGGCTTCCTCGCGCGCTTTGTTGAGCTCCTTCTGGGTTTTTCCGGACACGTATTTATAGATATCTTTGCCGGTTTCATCCACGCCTATTTTGACACGGGCGCGGTAGAGACCGGACTTTTGCTTTTTAGGCATGAGCGGCACTCCTTGATCACCCCGCTTTGGCGGGGCTTTTTTTATTTAAGCAGAAGGCGGAGGATGAGACCTGTAATGCCAGTGGAGGGATTGAAGAGCTCAAACAGCAGCCAGATGACGAGGATGCCGATGATCACATAGCGCTGATAGCGGATAGTGTCCGTCTGTCTGTTGATGGTGATGATGTACTGACCGCAGACGGTGGTGGCGGTTGCGCGCTCGGTGCGCTCCTCCAGCACGGCAGCGTGCAGTTTCTCGGTCTCGGCATCCTTGGCGGCAAGCCGGGCGTTCAGGGATTCGACCTGCGCGGTGAGCGCGTCGATACGATGCTGATAGCCTTCCACGAGGGTGGCGTCCCATGCAGCGGACTCCTTGGCTATATCACGGGTGGGTGCGAGACCGACAAGGCGATCGATGGACCCGCCGAGGGCGGATACGATGCTGTAGAGAATATCCACACGGGGCTTTTTACAGCGGCCCTTGCGGATGTCCTTGAACGTGGTCACGGAGACGTCGCAGGCTTCGGCCATTTTGGTCTCGGACATATCCTTAAAACGGGGATTGTTCGCGCGTGCGAATGATATCAGATTATTGAGAGCGTCGATGTCGAGGTTATAGGTGGGGCTGCTGCGCTCTTCGGGGCGGGGCTGTGTGTTTTCCATGCGGGTCACCCTCATCAATATTATTTTTGCGGATTTCGCCGCCGTTGCGGCGGGAAAATACGGGGTATGGGAAGCGAAATGTCGGAACAGCGACGCGATACGCTGCTGCGGCGACGGGGCAAACAGGCGCTTTGGCGGCTGAAAACGCGGGAAATTGCACCGATAGGCGGAATTACGGCGTTTACAGACCTGAGCGCCGGTGATATTATGCGCTCAACGACCGAGGCGGATGAGCTGAGATTCGATAACGGCGTCAACCGCGAGGAGACCGTCATCATCGAGGCGACGCAGACGGTCAAGGCGGAGGGCTTCCTCATCGGTGAGCTCCTCACCGGGAAGACCCAGCAGGTAGTCTGCGCTGCAGCCGTAGAGACGGCAGAGGGCGCGGAGGGTATCCACATTAGGACGGTAAGCGCCCTGTTCCCAGTTGGCAAGCGTGGACGCGGTGGTGCCGATGGCTTCGGCTACCTCAGCCTGCGTCATGGCCATTGCATTGCGCAGATCCTTGAGGCGCTGCGCGAGAGTGTATTCGGACAGCAAAGCTATCACTCCTTCAAATTATTTTTTTACATTATACTGCCGCCATACGGCAATGTCAATATGTGACACCGCGACACGGCAGAATAAATATAGAGGAGGCGCGAATATGAGGAGAAATCACGACAGGCACGGCATGCACGAAGACAGGATGGACACGGTATACGTGGAGTGGCCCGAGCTGTGGGGAGTGCGCAGGGTGATCGCCCGCCCGATGAAGACCATCTACATCAACCGCGACGCAGACCCCGAGACAGCGCAGGACAGAGAGTTTGCAAGCGTAAACGCGCTGGAACACTTCTGCGAGAAGTGGAGCATCGAGCTGCCGTGAGCAAAGATGTTCCCGACATTGACGTCGGGGACATGGTAGGCTTATCACGCGGGAAGCCGCAGAAAGGGGGCGCTGATATGCGCGAGGTTTTCAGAATGGTAAGGGACAGAAAGAGCAGGCTGTACGGATTTAATGTGATGTGGACATACGTGCCCGAGCATCCGCAGGTGCTGTACTTTGTGGACCGTCACAACAGGGTGGTGTACATAAACAAAGGCGCCCATGAGGGCGCCGGTGTGGTAAGCCTGATCTGAGTTAGCCGGGTATCTCCTCCCCGTCCTCGTTGTCGATGGGCTGCGCCCGTTCGGCGGCGAGGGTGGCGGCGGGAATACCGCGTTCCGCCATGATGGCAGGGATGGTCTCTTCGATGATCCTATCGAGAGCTTCGGGACCGAGTTCCTCAAAGATGCGGACACCGATGCGCAGGAGCATCTTTGCACCTTCACCGAGGTTGCGCTCGGCTGCGATCTGATCGATAAGATCCTTCGGGTCGGGTTCGTACATTTCGCCTTCGCCCGTCTCAAGCCAACGGCGATTGATGCGGAATTCCTTGCATACTGCACGGATAGTCTGTTCCGAGGGGTTATACGCTCCGGATTCAGCACGCTGCACGCTGGATGCAACGAGACCGATCTTATCGCCGAACGCTTTCATTGACAGATTGGAGTCAAGACGGACTTTCTTGAAACGCTGATTCAAAATATCACCTCCTATCATGAGAAGATTATAACACAAACTGTTGCTAATAGCAATGATTTTGCGCAAATTTGCTGTTGACAAATTGCGCAAAGCAATATATAATGATGCTATCAGCAACGATAGCAGTGCTGACGACAATGCCGAAACGCGAAAAGGAATTGCGGCAATAAAAAACCGCACCTTGCGGTGCGGCTGCGGATCAGAGGTTTATTCCGAACAGTGCGCCTATTGCGACGGCTGCGGTAGCGGCGCTGAAGATTGAGTAAACGAATGCAAAAACATAAAGGAACAGAGAGATTGCGATCTCAATGATGAACGGAAGGTTTTTGCGTGCGGCTACGCGATAGGCATCGATACAGACGTTGTGACGGCGGACCAGCCAAAGCGGCATGATGTAAATCGCGTATGTGAGAAAACGCGGCCAGAAGCCGAAGAGGCAAAGAGCCAATGAATGCACAAGAGAGGCGGCAGGCACTCCGAGCAGGAGCAGCAGCAGCCACTTGCGGGCGGTCTTGCGCTGATAACGGGCATCGGATTCGCGGTATTGCGCTTCGCGCTCGTTTTCGCCATTGGCGCGCTGTGAACGGAGAAGGCTCATGGCAACCTTCTCGTCATAGGACATGTAGTCAGAATCTTTGCGGGACATGGGGGATTCTCCTTTCGCATGAAAGTCTTCGGTGTAATAATACACCCGCGGAGAGAGGAAGTCAACAACAGCCGAGGAGGTGGATCCGGTGAGCTTTTTCTTGGTGTACATACCCTGTGCGGTGATGAGCTGCGTGCTGGAGCCGATGCTTGAGAGAGCGGGAAAGCCCAGAATCCGCCGAGGCGGCGATGGTGATAAGTTCAACGTAGAGAGAGGGAGGAGAAACGAATGGAGAAGAAGACCTATATCGAAGAGATGAGAGAGAAGATCGAGCGTCTCAGCGAGGCAACCAAGGGCGCGGACGATCTTGCGACCGCGTACATTGCCGGAAGGCTGGACGCAAAGCTGGAAGAACTGAAGAAGGCTGCGGCAAAGCAGGGATAAGGAGGACAGATATGCAGAACAAGGGAAAAGAGCAGCATCTGGTGCACCTGAGGGTGGACGAGGAGACATACCACGAAATCGCCCGCCTGCGCAACGTGGTACCCGAGTGGGAGACCTGGCCCGTATCGAGCGTGACCAGAGAACTGGTGATGGACGGGCTGCGCGCAAAGCAGGCAGAACTGAAGAAGTAAGCAAGCGACACGAACAAGGAGATGCTGAGATGACACAGAAGGAACGCGAGGATCTGCTGACCGCGCAACACGGCGAGGTCACCACGATAACCAATGCGGGGAGGATACTCTCCAAGGCGCGGAACACGATAACCGCCATGCTGCAGGACGGGCGACTGGACTACGCCTGTCAGGGCACGATGGTGGACGTGCGCAGCATAGCTCGTTACATCATGGAGCCCAAGCGTGAGGATCACGCGGCGAGGATCCGCAGGACCGGGCGAAAGTGGGTGGTCTGATGAAGATCACGATGCGATTCAATCGATCGTCGAGATATCAGTGGGTCAGGATGATCCGCAAGACGGTCGGGTACTGCGCGGTTAACGGACTGCCGAAACCGCGCATAAATGTGGTAAGGCTTGCCGGCACGGAACGCCGGGGGACCATAGAATATTGAGCAAGGAGATAAGACAATGGCTGATAACAAGTGCAACTTCAAGGTGAGTATCAAGGGCAGTTGCGAGGAAAACGGCGAGAGCAAGCTCTTAAATATGGACTACATCGGTGACGGTGTGGTGGCAATTGTAATACAGAAAACTCCCGACGGCGCAGGTGAGCACGTGCAGGCTAATATTGTGGGCAAGTTCTCTTTGGAGAGGATGGTCTACGTGATAAAAGAGCTGAAGACCGCGTGGGGAAAAGGCGAATTCGCCAAGGCACTTCTGATGGAAGCGCTTGAATGCATGGCCGCCGAGGCAGACAACGATGATTCCGATGACGACGAGGATGATGGCGATGAGTGACAGGTTTGAGCTGCGCGTGCGCGGCAGCATGGTGGACAAGGACGGCGAGGTGATCGCAGTTGACAGCCTGCAGGACGGTACTGCGGTAGCGGCGTTTGTCGTG
>JAZKZL010000204.1:0-2244 GCA_045612645.1 Oscillospiraceae bacterium | reverse complement strand
CTGCAGGAAAACAAGGCGATAAACCTTGCGATCGCTGCTCCCAGTGTTGACGGCATATTGATAAAGCCGGGGGAGACTTTTTCCTTTTGGCGGCTTGTGGGCAGGGACAGCAGAAAGCGTGGATTTGTTGAAGGAATGGTGATAAAAGGCAACCGCCCGTCAGAGGGCATCGGCGGTGGTCTGTGTCAGTTTTCCAACCTCATCCACTGGATGGTGCTGCATTCCGAGCTGACCATAACCGAGCATCACCACCATGACAGATACGATCTTTTCCCCGATTTCGGCAGAAAAGTGCCTTTCGGTACGGGTACCTCCATCATGTACAACTATCTCGATTACCGTGTCAGAAACGATACCGACATCACCTATCAGATACTGGTACACACCGACGGCGAGTGCCTTATCGGAGAACTGCGTTCAGACAAACCGCAGGAGCATATCTACGATATCAGAACGCAGGATCACCGCTTCGTGCGTGAGGAGGACGGCGTTTACCGCTGCGGCAAGGTGGTCAGGAGCAGGATATCCCGTGAAACAGGGGAGACGCTCAGCACCGAAGTCATCCGTGAAAACCACGCACTGGTGATGTATGACACTTCAAGGCTGAAGATATCCGAAGAATAATGAACATATAAATAAAAAGTGCTGCACCTTTCGATGCAGCACTTTCATTATGCGTTTAAGTCGGAATTACATATACTCCTTGAGAGTACCGTCAACGGTGGGCGCGATCTCTGCGCTCTGCTGAGTCCAGGACTCTTCGCCAAAGGTGGAGTTGTACATAGCGTCTGTGATGGGTGTGGAAAGCTCGTCGCCGAAGCCGTACATATCATCCATGATGAATGTGAAGTTGTCAGCGTCGCACATCTCTCTCCACAGATCGTAGCAGTCAGCGTCCCAAGTGATTCTCCACTTCTGCATGCCTGCGTACTTACCTGCTGTGTAGGTGATGGTAGCGGGAGCAATGTGGTCATTTCTCAGCTGATCGATGATGCCCTGATCGGTCTCGAACAGGCGGTTGCAGTAGATGAAGTCTACAGAACCCTTGATGTTCTTGGCACCCTTGGGGATCATGTAACCGAAGGTGTTGGAGCACATAAAGTACTCGTTGGTGTTGGGATCTCTGGGGAAAGGAACGAATGCGAAGTCAGAAACGGTATCGTGGATATCGTTGTCAACACCTGTGGGGTTCTGGATCTGTTCTGTAGCAGCGATGTATGTCCACTCAGGCTCCATGCCGAGGAACAGGATCTTGTTGGAAACGGGTGCCCAGATCTGAGGAGATACCCAATCGCCATAGGGATGATCAGCAGGGTAGAGCAGGCTGTTTCTGCCCAGCTCTGCGAGATATTCGATAGCTCTTGTTACGGAAGCGTTTGTGAGATTGTTTGTGATGGTTCCGTCGGGAGCTACATCGATAATGCTTGTACCTGTTGTGTTAACGAAAGCCTCGAGCATTGTGGAGGTTGCGTAGAAACCGATGTTGGTGTCATCCTGGTTACAGAACTCGATCATCATCTCACGCCATGCGTCCCAAGTCCACTCGCCTGCCTTGTACAGATCGTAAGGATCGGTGAGACCTGCGCTCTCAACTGTCTTGCGGTTGTAGTTGAGGGAGTACTTTGTTACCATTCTGTGAGGATAGTAGTAATGTACGCCGTTGTATGTGTATTCCTCGATCATAGGCTTCATATCTGCCCACAGAGGATCGTCGATGTTGAAATACTCATCCAGAGGCTCGAACATATTCTTGCTCACGCCGTAGGGGAATGCAAGAGGCTCGTATGTCAGCAGGTCGGGGGAATCGTCTGCTGCGATCAGGGTAGCGAGCTTCTCGTAGTAAGCTGCACCGCTGGAAGCGGAGATCCACTCGATTGTGCCACCGTATGTATCGGTGCTGAATACCTTGCACTGCTCCTTGCCCTTCTGGTCGCCTGTGATGTCGTAGTAGCCAAGGAACTTTACAACGCCTGCATTTCCGTCGGGCTTGAAGGACTCGGATTCTGCAAGATCCTTGATCTCTGCGTCTGTTTCAGCGTTCTCATCGGGGTCGGTGGTGGTAGCTGCTGTTGTTGTAGCGCTTGTGCCGGGGCCGTTGCCGGATGTAGCGGCAGGTGTGCCGCCCTCGTCGCAGGCTGTCATGCTGAGCAGCATAGCGGTCACAAGGCTGCAGCTGGGCAGTCTCGTGCATTTGTTCATGTTATTTCCTCCTTGATAATATAGGCAGATAATGCGGGGCGATAT
>JAZKZL010000203.1:0-9685 GCA_045612645.1 Oscillospiraceae bacterium | reverse complement strand
CCGCCGAAAGCACGCCGTCAAGGCTGCCGAAGCGCTTTATGAGATCATGCGCAATGTCATTCGTATTGCGCCTTGTATAGGAGGAAAACAGCAATATCTCCAGTATCTCATGCTCCTCAAAACAATCGATACCATGCTCGGTATATTTCTTCAGCATACGCTGACGGTGACCCTTGTGAGGGTTATCCTTTTCGGGCATATTGCATCCTCCTTATTATGTATCATACCTTAATATTATATTGCATTATTTACACATTTGTCAAGATGCATGCCGACGATATATACACACCCTCGCCCGAGTCAGCAGACATATTACACAAAAATATGAACAAACGCAAAAAGCCTGAGGCAGACTCATCCGCTCAGGCTCAAAATTATTGACTTTCCCATCAGACTATGACATCCACCTCATCCTCCGATGGTTTCTCGAACATCCGCGAGAATTTCGCCGCCAGACCATCATCCACAAAGTATGCAGATGTCTCTCCTGCCTGCACAGCGGCATTGCGCTGCCGCAACCGGCCGTGCCACTCCTCGTCGCTTATGACGATACAGTGGAACTCGCACGGTATGCCACGCTCCGCATAAAACGCCCTCGCCTGTTCCCTTTCTGCTTTCGTCCAGAAACCCCAGTCAAGGATGACATCCACACCCAGTCCGACTATCTCCACTGATTTTTCGTACAGATACTTCTCCGCACGCTCCACATAGGTGTCGTGCATCTCTCCTGCGTCCTGCCCGAAAAGCGCCAGAGTTATCTCATCCACGGAAAGCACCACCGCTTTCAGCTCCCTGCTGAGCTTCTGCGCATAGGTGGTCTTGCCACTGCATATCCTGCCGCAGGTCATGATTACTTTTGCCATAGCCTCTCCTTTACAGATAAAACTGCTCCTCGGTGTTCATCGCTCTCGCCTGCTCCATCCAGTATTCACGGAGCATCTCCACCATTGCCACCGCTCTCTGCTGCGCCGTTTCGGGGGAGTATTCCTCCATCTCGCTGAACACATGGCCGCAATGATCCATCTCACCCACCTCATAACCGCCGCATACGCCGACCAGCCACTTGCCGAACAGGCTCTTCTTAAATTTAAAGATGTAGTAGATCATACCGTGCAGCTCGAAATCCCCCACGCACTCTATCTTCTTAGGTGCTTTGCCCAGCTCCGCAGGGTTTGCAAGCCATCTTATCATAGCAGCCTTTGCCGCTTCCTGTTGCAGGCTCATTGTTACCTCCATATATAAATGGGCGACTCTGCGCCGCCCATCGTATTGATTACAGAATGTCTGCAATGTCGATATTCTCGCCTGTCAGACCAACATAAGCGCCGTCAGCCGCCTCGGAAGCGTCCTTGTGAGCCAGCAGCCACTTGTTGCAGGCTCTCAGCCACTTATCCTCTTCATTGAGCGCCTTGATAGCGGGAGCCTCGATGTTGGTTCCCTTAGGCAGAACGATAACCACCTTGAAGCCCTGATCCTTAGCGCCGTTGCAGGGAGCATAATGCAGAGTTGTCGCATACACCTCAACCACCTGACCTGCCTGCGCCTTGAACGCCATTACCTTAGATGTATCCAGCTTGCCGTCCACGATATCATCCATCTTTGCAACCAGCAGAACAAAGTCATACAGACCGATGTTCAGCTCGCTGTCACGGTGATATTCAAGGCAGTTCAGCTTTGTATTGTGGCCGTTGCAGTAGCCGATCTGAATGGGCATACCACCATAAGCATTATTCTGGAACTGACCGAACAGGCATGTGGTCTCCAACGCCGCAACGCTCGGAACATACGCAACGCCCTCAGGCAGAGGAGTCTCAGCCTCCAGCGCCTTCAGCAGGCAAGTGGTGTCGTAGCCCTCCAGCACCTTTCCGTAGGGTGCAAATTCCTTGTCGAGTACAGAATAGATCTTCATAATATTTTATATCCTTTCTATAAATGTGCTTCGCACGTTAGTCCGTTGTTTTTTCACAGGTACCGAGTACCTGACTCTCCCTGATATGCTTGTACAGACAGTTCTCCTCCTCGATGAAAACATCATAGGATGGTTCGTCCTTCTGCTCAAATGTGCCGTAGGCGTCCACTATCTCCACAACTCCTGCCGTGGGAGCATTGTTCCTGTTGCGAATGAACACCTTATCGCCGCGGTGATACTTTGGCTTGCCAAGCTCTGTTCCCTCAAACACCTCAAAGCGGTATTCCTGCAGGGTGTAGGGATACTTCTCTCTGTCCACTTTCGAGAGGAACATCTCCACGGGACGAGCGTACATCGCCTTGTCACCGTAAAGCGCACGGTAGATAACGAGCTGCTCCCCGGTCTCGGTGTGCATGGCTGTGCCGATTATCTCGTATGTGTATTTTGTCGGGGATTCTGTCAGCTCTTTATAAGTCATGTGTTCGCGCTTGAAGTGCTTTACACGAACGCCGCTTCTGAGATCGTCTCTCGTCATATCAGTCGCCCTCAAACAGAGGTGTGGAGAAGTAGCGCTCCGCCGTATCGGGAAGAACGGTAACCACCGTCTTGCCCTTGCCCAGCTTCTTGGCGAGCTTTCTCGCAGCAGCTACGTTAGTGCCTGCGGAGATTCCGCACATGATGCCCTCAAGACGCGCAAGATCCTTTGCGGTCTCGATAGCCTCTTCGTCAGTAACTATATAAACATGGCTGTAGATATTGAGATTCAGGTTCTTCGGGATGATGCCATCGCCGATACCCATCTGCAGATGGGTGCCGATGGTGCCGCCTGCGAGGATAGCCGCATTCTCAGGCTCCACCGCCCATATCTCGATATCGGGATTCTGCGCCTTTAAGGTCTCGCCGATGCCACTGAGCGTGCCGCCCGTACCGATTCCCGAACAGAAACCGTGTATTTCCTTACCTGCCTGCTCAAGTATCTCAAGACCCGTATGGTGCTTGTGAACCAACGGATTCGCTCTGTTCTCGAACTGCTGCGGAATATATACATTGGGATTCTCCTCACGCATACGCTCAGCCGTTCTCAGGCACTCGTCAATGCACTCACCGATGTTGCCGTCATCATGAACAAGGATCACCTCTGCGCCATAGTGCTTCACCAGCATTCTGCGCTCACAGCTTACAGAATCGGGCATGATGATAACTGTCTTATATCCCCGTACAGCTCCCACAAGAGCAAGTCCGATGCCCTGATTTCCACTGGTAGGCTCAACGATGATGGTATCCTTGTTTATGATGCCGTCGCGCTCTGCCGCAAGGATCATGTTATAGGCTGTTCTGGTCTTGATAGAGCCGCCCACATTCAGACCCTCGAACTTTACAAGTATCTCTGCACTGTCCTCATCCACCATTCTGTTCAGGCGGATCAGCGGAGTATGACCGATAACATCGAGTATGTTGTTGCTTATCATAAAAATTGTGTCCTTTCAAGTTGTGTCTGTATCAAAAAGGCTTGTGCGCCTTAATTATCAGAAAAAGAGGTTTGTGCAGAGTATCAGATCTCGGGCGCTTAGCCACCATAATCTCATCGGGAACCGGCTCGCACACACGCTGTATCACAAGACCCGAGTCGGAAATCGCATTCGCCACATCCGAAAATCTGCGGTGATAATACACTCTGCCCTTTATGAACCATTCATCCTCACGCCTGCCCGAAACAAGGTAGTGTGAAAAACGATAGCCGCTCTTATTCCCCTGTTCGTCAAGGATATAGCAACCCTGTCCGTTCTCCGATGCAGTGTAGATAGGATGCTCCTGCGAAAACAGCAGCGTTCCTCCCTTATTCAGCAGCGCCGAGATATCCCTCATAAGATCAGAAAGATCCTCTATGTAATGGAACGCAAGGGAGCTGTAAATAAGATCAAATTTTCCATCCAGCTGAGATATCTCGGTCATGCTCATATTGAGATATGTGATATCGGGATGGGAGCTTTCCGCTCTTGCCACCTCCAGCATTTTCTCCGATATATCGACACCCACGACCTCTGCCGCACCACGCTGTATGAAGTCCATGCAGTTGTGGCCAAAACCGCAACCAAGATCCAGCACACGCTTGCCATTCAGCTCGGGCAAGAGCCTTGCCATTTCAGGCTGCTCCATCAAGGTGTTGCAGTTGCTCTCACTGTCACGCAGCTCGCAGTAGCCCTTAAAGACCGTATCGTTATCAAAGAAATTCTGTTCCATAATGCCTCTTATATTATATGCAGAAACTTTAAATGTGCATTTATTTATCTATACCAGGAGAGCAAAGGCTGTGTGACCGCAAGCGGTCACCTTGCAAACTCATTTCGCTTTTCCCCTAAGAAAAAGCGATTTTGCTACGCAAAACCATTCCGTTTGCCGCTTTGTCTCCCCGCCGTTCAATAAATACAGCGCAAAAACCGCAAGGTTTTTGAAACGAGCTGTGTTTATCTATACCAGGAGAGCAAAAACCGAAAGGTTTTTATGAGCTGCGCCAGCAGCTGTCTGCGAAGCAGACCTCTCCGCCGTTCAATAAATACAGCGCAAAAACCGCAAGGTTTTTGAAACGAGCTGTATTTATTATAATACTGTTGCCGCTTTCTGTCAAGGGTCGGAATACTGTTTGTGCCTCAAGTTCCGTCACGATTGACAATGACCTCAATGTAATGTATAATTATAGTAGCATAATATTTCAACAATCGGGGTGAGATAAATGAACAAGGAGATATGGCTTTGGCTGCTCCTGGTAATGCAGCCGCACAACATCAAGACCATGCAGATAGTTGAACAGTACGGAGATGTCCGCACCGCCGCTGAAGCTGTCCGTGACGGAAAATGTGAGATCCTTGACGGGGACGAACGAAAACGCGCAGAAAGCATACGTTCCCGTGATGTTTCCGCCCTTCTTGCCAAATGCAACGCAAACGGCATTCGCATAATAACGATAGAGGACGAAGAATATCCCGAGCGGCTGAAAACGATATTCAATCCGCCTATACTGCTTTTTATTCAGGGCAGCCTTGCAGGACTTGACAGCGAGCCTGTACTGGCAGTAGTCGGCACACGAAAGGCAAGCAACTACGGAATGCGCAACACGAAGATCATCTGCACAGAGCTAGTCAGAAACGGCATGGTCATCGTCAGCGGGCTTGCAGTGGGCCATGATACCGCAGCGCATCGGTGCGCACTTTCAAACGGCGGCAGAACCATAGGCGTTCTCGCCTGCGGAAATCTGGTGGATTATCCCGCTGCCAGCAGAGAACTGAAACGCAGCATAATCCGCAGCGGCGGCGCAGTGATATCCGAACTCCCGCCCGAGACAGGAGTCACAAAGGAATACTTCCGCTACAGAAACCGCATAATCTCTGGATTGGCACAAGGCACGTTTATAACGGAAGCGCCCGACCCCAGTGGCTGTCAGCGCACCGCCGAGCACGCAATAGAACAAGGCAGAGAGCTTTTCTGCATTCCGCCACATGACATTTTCGACCCGAGTTACGCAGGTGTGATAAGCTTTTTACGAGACGGCGCTACCCCTGTATTCAGCCACACCGATATTCTGGACGCATACAATTTCGGCATAGTCGGCGATTGATTATAATACGGTGTGGCAGTGCTAATGCCGCACCATATCGCCCTCCAAAACTTACCACATGAAAATTTTACTTTTTTTAAAAAAAGTGCTTGACAAACCAAAACTCATGTGATATAATATATGAGTGCTTGAAAGCACGGTATGCGCCAGTAGCTCAGCTGGATAGAGTACTTGGCTACGAACCAAGGGGTCAGGGGTTCGAATCCCTTCTGGCGTGCCATAGGATAACCTCACAAACGTGATTGTAATGCGGTTTGTGAGGTTTTTCTTTTGCCTGAAATCGGTTTTGGTCTTTGTTTGGTCTTTATGGAGAAAAACATAGTAGCATCACCCTTATTTATATACACCCTTTCCCGCATAACATAAATCTTACAAAAGCACAAGCTTAAAAGCTATAAAGCGCATCCGAGGATAATTTCGTTTTCCTGGTTTACAAATACTAAAAAATATGTTATACTAAAGGCAGACCCTGACATATAAGCTACGTGCTGCGTGAAAGGCTGCGAACATAAATATCAAGCCATGTATATCGATATTATTGGCTTTTTTGCGTACGCTGCTTCTCGTTGGGAGGCAGCTATTTTGTTTTTAAAACTGCATGAAAGGACGGACAGAGTTATATGAGCAGAACTGCTAAAAACAGCATTTTTATCACAAACGCAACATACCCAATGCCGGGCGTGAGTGCTTATGGATAAAATACGCATCGAACTTATTGACCGTCTTTCCTACAAGCATTCCCTTTCGGTTGACGAGTATCAACTGCTGATAGACGGCAGAACGCCCGAGCTTGCGCAATATGCTGCCGCTCTTGCCGTAAAGGCTCGAAAAGAGATCTACGCAAACAAAGTATTCATCCGCGGGCTGATTGAGATCAGCAACATCTGCAAAAACGACTGCCTTTATTGCGGTATCCGCCGCAGCAACAGCAAGTGCGACCGCTATCGCCTTACTGCAGAAGATATCATGAACTGCTGCCACGAAGGATACAGCCTCGGTTTCCGAACATTTGTTCTGCAAGGCGGCGAAGACAGCTTTTTTACGGACGAGCGACTGTGTGCGCTTTTGAAAGATATCAAGGGTAGCTATCCCGACTGCGCAGTAACGCTTTCGCTCGGGGAGCGCAGCAGAGAGAGCTACCAGCGTCTGCGTGAAGCAGGTGCAGACCGATATCTGCTGCGACACGAGACTGCCGATGCTGAGCATTACAGCAGGCTGCACCCGCCATCCATGTCATTTGACGACCGTATGCGCTGCCTGTACGACTTGAAAGAACTTGGCTATCAGGTAGGTTGCGGATTTATGGTAGGCTCTCCGTATCAGACCTCTGAGGAGCTTGCAAAGGATCTTAAATTCATCGAGCAGTTCTCACCCGATATGTGCGGTATAGGTCCGTTCATACCGCAGTCCGAAACGCCGTTCGGCAAGGAAAAGGCAGGAACACTGGAGCTTACCTGCTATCTGCTTTCACTACTGCGACTTATAAAGCCAAATCTTTTACTGCCATCCACTACTGCACTCGGAACTATACACCCCCACGGCCGCGAGCTTGGCATCAAGGCTGGTGCAAACGTGGTGATGCCCAACCTCTCTCCGCAATCCGCCAGGAAAAAATATGCCCTGTACGACAACAAGGTATCCGACGGCTCAGAATCAGCTCAGTGCAGAGCCGAGCTTGAAAAGAGAATGTCTGCGATAGGCTATGATGTGGTGACCGACCGCGGCGATATTATTTTGTATTAAAGCAATACTGCACAGGTGCAGTGTTGCTCTGATAAATCCCAAAACATCTGAAGAGGAAGAAACTTCTGACTCAAAGAAAGGAAAAAGAACATGACAAATTACGACCCCAGATCGCTCAAGGCAGAAGAATTTATTTCTGACGCTGAGATCCGCTCTACCCTCGAATATGCCGAGGCGAACAAAAACAACCTGCCGCTTATCGAGGAGATACTCGAAAAGGCAAAGCCCAAGAAGACAGAAACCGGTTATGTCTGTGCAGGACTTACCCACCGCGAGGCATCAATACTCCTTGCCTGCGACATCCCCGAAGTGACCGAGAAAATCTACAAGATCGCTGAGGAGATAAAGCTTGCTTTCTACGGAAACCGAATAGTGATATTCGCTCCGCTATATCTGTCAAACTATTGCGTAAACGGCTGTGTTTACTGCCCTTATCACCTTAAAAACAAGCATATCGCCAGAAAAAAGCTTACTCAGGAGGAAGTAAAGGCGGAAGTCATCGCGCTTCAGGATATGGGTCACAAGCGCCTCGCCATCGAAGCAGGCGAGGATCCTGTAAACAACCCCATTGAGTATATTCTTGACTGTATCAAGACCATTTACAGTGTGCATCACAAAAACGGTGATATCCGCCGTGTAAACGTAAATATCGCCGCTACAACGGTAGAGAATTACCGCAAACTTAAAGAGGCAGGTATCGGCACATATATTCTATTCCAGGAGACCTATCACAAGGAAAGCTATGAACAGCTCCACCCTACAGGTCCGAAGCACGACTACGCTTATCACACCGAAGCCATGGACCGTGCTATGGAGGGTGGAATCGACGATGTAGGACTTGGCGTTCTGTTCGGATTGGAGCTTTACAAATACGAGTTTGCAGGACTTCTGATGCATGCGGAGCATCTTGAGGCAGTGCACGGCGTAGGCCCTCATACTATCAGTGTTCCCCGTCTCAAGCGTGCAGACGATATCGACCCCGACCAGTTCGATAACGGCATAGACGACGAGACTTTTGCAAAGATCACGGCCTGCATCAGACTTGCTGTACCCTATACTGGAATCATCATTTCCACCCGCGAGACCGAAAAGGTGCGCACAAAGCTGCTTAACCTGGGCGTATCGCAGGTTTCGGGCGGTTCGAGGACTTCCGTAGGTGGCTATGCAGGATATGACGCAGACGAGCGACCCCACGACACAGAGCAGTTCGATGTATCGGATCAGCGTTCGCTTGATGATGTGGTGCGCTGGCTGATGGAGAACGGTCATATTCCGTCGTTCTGCACCGCCTGCTACCGCGAGGGACGCACAGGCGACCGTTTTATGAGCCTTTGCAAATCGGGACAGATACTTAACTGCTGTCATCCGAATGCGCTGATGACGCTCTCTGAATATCTCGAGGACTATGCCTCGGAAAAGACAAAAGCTGTCGGCTACAAGATGGTGGAAGAGGAGCTGAAGCGTATTCCTAAGGAAAAGGTGCGCACTATAGCAGAGCAGAATATAGCCGATATCAAAAATTCAAACCGCAGGGATTTCAGGTTTTAATTTAATTGAGGATAGCGCATGGGTCTTAATGATGTTGTTTCGGCGGAACGTCTGCATATAGGCTTTTTCGGTATGCGAAACGCTGGTAAATCAAACCTTGTCAACGCTGTTACAGGACAGGATATTTCAGTAATATCCGATGTCAAAGGTACCACGACTGACCCCGTAAAAAAGGCGATGTAGCTGCTCCCTCTCGATCCCGTAGTTATCCTCGATACTCCGGGGCTGGATGATGAAGGCTAGCTCGGAAAGCTAAGAGTAGAAAAAGCAAAGCAGACTCTCGCTAAAACCAATATAGCTGTTCTGGTGGTGGATTCAAGATTCAGAATGAGCGAAGAAGACATCGGCTTAGCAAAGGAATTTGAAAGACGGAAAATACCGTATATCATCGCATACAACAAAGCAGACCTGCTTAAAGACAGAACCGAGCCTGAAAACGAAGCACTGCATATCAGTGCTGCAACAGGCGAAGGAATACAGGCTCTAAAGGAGCGTCTGGGCGAATTTGCAAAAACGCTCAGCACTCCGAAATTTCCCGTGCGCGATCAGGTGTACGGGTTTACTGTTCTGAAAACGCTTCAGGACGGCGACAAGGTGCTTATTACGGAAAGTTGCACTCATCACCGCTAGTGCAACGACATCGGCACGGTGAAGATGCCTAAGTGGATAGAGACGTTCTCAGGTGCAAAGCCTGACTACCATTTCACATCGTGAGGAACGTTTCCTGATATTATGGCATTGCCGGATAAATAAGCGAATTTAAAGCACCCCATTGCGATGGGGTGTTTTTTACTGTGCTGAATTTATGCTGTATAATTATAAAAGAAATATCACAACCAAGCACCGTTATGGTCGGACCCAAGTTTACGGAC
>JAZKZL010000202.1:0-9457 GCA_045612645.1 Oscillospiraceae bacterium | reverse complement strand
TGATATCTTCGTCAGTGGGATAAGGTGCAAGATCTTCTGCTGCACTGAGATCGAGAGTGATCATTCTCTTGCGCTTGCGGCGTCCGATGATCTTATCCACATCCATCTCGTTGTTGGTGATGATATATTCATATTCAACATCCATGTTGCTCACAAGATAAACGCCGAGACCAAGCACGCCGAATACCAATAAGATCAACGAGTAGAACGCGAAAACGATACTGAGCCACATAAGCACCGTTGCCAACAGGATAGCTCCTGCTGAAATTAAAATCTTCTTTGCTTTGTCGGCTCCTGTGGAAGCCCGAACCACAAGCTGCTCTGAGTAGGTATCCATTAGATTGCTCCTTAGTAAGTAATGCTGCGCAACATATTGTGTTATGTTGCTTGTTTATATAGTTAGAATTATACCACAAACGAGCGAATAAATCAATAGCTTTTTTATGTAATTCGCATAAAATTTCTCGGAAATTGTGTTGAAAATTTGCCTGTGAATAAAAAAACAGTGATAAATTATAAATGCTATTGCTTTTTTTGTGCATATTTGATATAATAAAATAGTACGTTTATACGCAGATACTATATAGAAAAGAGGTATATGATATGCCTTGTTTTGCAGATAAGAAGCGCATTGTCATAAAAGTGGGTAGCTCTACACTCGCTTATCATACAGGTCATCTCAACATAAGAAAGTGTTATGAGCTTATCGAAGTGATGTCCGATCTGAAGAATTCGGGCAGAGAGATTGTTTTCGTCACATCAGGCGCTCAGGGCGTTGGTGCTGCGCGAGCAGGTCTTTCCGCTAAGCCTACAGATATGCCTGGGAAGCAGGCTTGTGCCGCTATAGGTCAGTCTGAACTGATGACATTCTACAGCGAGAATTTCGGCAAATTCAATCATAAGGTGGCGCAGCTGTTGCTTACCCGCGATGTTATTTCTAATAAAGAACGTAAGTTCAATGTTGTGAATACATTTGATAAGCTGTTTGAGATGGGTATTATTCCTATTATTAATGCAAATGATGCAGTTTCTATCAAGCAGCTGGATTTCGATGAGAATGATACGTTGTCTGCTATCGTAGCATCTCTCTGCGAGGCTGATCTTCTTATTATGCTCACCGATGTTGACGGTCTGTATGACGGAGATCCCAAGCTGCCCGAGTCTAAGCTTATCCGTGAAGTGGATGTTATAACTCCCGAGATCATTTCTGTTGCGCAGGGTGCGGGAAGCAATCTCGGTTCAGGTGGAATGCTCACAAAGATCGAGGCGGCGAAGATCGCTACTGATGCAGGTATAGATACCGTTATCATCAACGGTGATTCTCCCTCTAAGCTTTACGATCTGTTTGAGGGCGAAGCCGTATGTACTTATTTTAAAAAGAAGGAGCAGTGATTACATGGAGTACATTGAAGAACTCGGCTTGAAAGCAAAGGCTGCTGAGCCTGCCATAATTTCCCTTAAAGTTTCCGAAAAGAACGCTGTTCTTTCCGAGATAGCAAAGCGTCTGAGGAGTGAAAGCTCCGCTCTTATCGAAGCCAATAAGCTTGATATTGCAGCTGCAGAGCAGAATGGAATGAGCAAGGCTATGATCGATCGTCTTACCCTTACTCCCGAGCGTATCGAGGGTATGGCTGACGGTGTCGATAAGGTCATCGCTCTGCCTGATCCTGTCGGTGCTGTTATCGGCGGAAGCGAGCTTGCCAACGGACTGTGCGTAGTGAAAAAACGTGTTCCCATCGGAACTATCGGCATCATTTTCGAGTCCCGTCCTAATGTTACCGTTGATGCAGCAGCTCTGTGCTTCAAGGCAGGTAACACTGTTATCTTGCGAGGCGGCAGCGATGCGATCAACTCCAATAAAGCTCTTGTTTCGCTTATGCGCGGTGCGATAAAGGATTGTGGCTTTGATGAGAATGCTGTTCAGCTGGTTGAGGATACTTCCCGCGCAGTTGCCAACGCAATGATGAAGCTGAACAAGTATATCGATCTGTTGATCCCCAGAGGCGGCGGCGGGCTTATCCGTGCGGTTATTGAGAATGCTACTATTCCCGTTATCCAGACAGGCGAGGGCAATTGCCATGTTTATGTGGATGCATCCGCTGACGTGGATATGGCTGTTCGTATCGTAGATAATGCCAAAACACAGCGTCCCTCTGTATGTAATGCTATTGAGAATATCCTTGTTCATAAGGATATCGCAGAAGCATTCTTTGCAAAGCTTGACGAGCTTTGGCAGGGAAAGGTGAAGATCGTTGGCGATGAGGCAACATCTAAGCTTGTTGCTGTCGAGAAAATTGCCGAGGAATGCGATTACGCTACTGAATTCCTTGATTACAAGCTTTCTTCTAAGATCGTTAATGATGTAAATGAAGCCATTGCGCATATCAATCGCTTTGGTACAAAGCATAGCGAGTGCATCGTCACATCCGATATCAGAAACGCTGAGCTGTTCCAGAAGATGGTGGACGCTGCTGCTGTCTATGTAAACGCAAGCACACGTTTTACTGATGGCTTTGAGTTCGGGCTCGGTGCTGAGATCGGTATTTCCACTCAGAAGCTGCATGCAAGAGGTCCCATGGGGCTTGAGGCGCTCACAACATATAAATATCTGATAAACGGCGATGGCCAGATCAGAGGCTAACCGAAAGGAAGATATATGGCAAGAAAAAAGAGAAATTCCGCACATAAGGAGAAACGTCAGAGCGGTGAAAAGGTCATAAACGAACTTTTCGGCTCCCTTGATGCAGAGGATATCGAGGATGATATCGCAGAACTTGGCGGTAATGAGCCTGCCGAGGCTGAGACAATTCCCGAACCTGTCAAGAAAAAACGCTTTTTCTTTGGATTTGCAATATTTGTTATAGTCATGGCGATAATCGGTTGCGTATCTTCTGTAAGATTTGTTGCTGATATTACTGGAAAGCTGCTGGATAATACTTCGCTGAAAAACGAGTTTGCCCAGTTTATATTTCCTATGGTGGTTAACGATATTGCTCCGTTTGACAGCGTTGAGGAGATCCCGAACACATCAAAGATCACCTGCGCTATCTGGAATATACTTATCACAAAGGATACCACACCGTATGCGGATGGTATGGGTGGATTGACTATTCCTGAATATGATGTTATGGCATCCTGTAAGGAGCTTTTTGGCAGCTCAATAGTGATGGAGCATCAGTCCGTGGGCACGGGTGAAGTAACCTTTACCTATGATGCGGATAATCACGTTTATTACGCCGCTAAGAATATCCGTTATCTCACCTACGCTCCGCAGATAGTGGAGATGTCTGAGGTCGATGGCAACTACCGTCTTATCGTAGGATATCTTCCTCCTTCACTTGCTACAGTTTCAGGTATCAGTGGCATGGAGGTTTCTCCCGATAAGTATCGTTTGTATACCATCAACAGATGGGATGGCAAGAACACACTGCTTTCTGTTGAGTTCTGCAATGACTATGTTCCCGATACAGACGAGTGATACTTGCATTTTATGACAGTTTGTGATATACTGATATATTGGTCAGAATATGATCGCTTATGTTAATTAATGCCGTACGGCAAAAATATATTCCGTTAAGGAAGGATTGAAAAAATGAAAGAACAGTTACAAAGCATTAAGGAGACAGCGCTTGGAGCTATCAGTTCCTGCTCCGATCTTAAGGAGCTTGACGCTCTGCGTGTAAAGTTCCTCGGTAAGAAGGGTGAGCTTACTGCTATTCTCAAGCAGATGGGCGGACTTTTCGCTGAGGAGCGCCCTGTTATCGGTCAGCTTGCAAATGAGGTAAGAGCTGCAATTGAGGATTCCATCAAGGCTAAGTCTGAAGCACTGAAGGCTGCCGAGACCGAGCTGCGTCTTGCAGCGGAGGCTCTTGACGTTACTATGCCCGGTAAGAAGATGTCTCTTGGCAGACGTCATCCCATGAACATCGTTCTGGATGAGCTGAAGGAGATCTTCCGCGGCATGGGCTACACAGTAGTTGATGGTCCCGAGGTTGAGACCACACACTATTGCTTCGATATGCTTAATACATTTGAAGGACATCCCGCCCGTGATGCGCAGGATACTTTCTACATTACAGACGACGTTATCCTCAGAACTCAGACATCCTCTGTACAGATCAGAGAGATGCTGAAGAACAAGCCTCCCATTGCCATCATCAGCCCAGGCCGTGTTTACAGACGTGATGAGGTGGATGGCACACATTCTCCTATCTTCCATCAGTGTGAGGGTCTTGTTATTGATAAGAACATCACTTTTGCTGATCTGAAGGGTACACTTGAGGAGTTTGCTAAGCGTCTTTACGGTGAGGGCATGAACCTGAAGTTCAGACCCCATCACTTCCCTTATACAGAACCCAGCTGTGAGATCGACTTCCAGTGTTTCCGCTGCGGCGGCAAGGGTTGTCCTCTCTGCAAGGGCGAGGGTTGGATCGAGATCCTCGGTGCAGGTGTAGTACATCCTCAGGTACTTGAGAATTGCGGTATCGATCCCGAGGAATACAGCGGCTTTGCGTTCGGCATCGGTATCGAGCGTATCACCATGCTGCGCTATGAGATCGAAGATATGCGTCTGCTGTACGAAAACGATATGCGTTTCCTGAAGCAGTTCTGATAAACTGACAGCTGTAACTGATACTTAATATAAGGAGATAGATTAAAGTGGATCTTTCAATGAAATGGCTTAACGATTTCGTTAAGACCGATATGCCGATAAAAGAATTCTGCGACGGTATGACCATGAGCGGCAGCAAGGTGGAAACATACTCCGTGCAGGGCGCTGACATCACAAACGTTGTTGTCGGCAAATGTGTTGAAATGGAAAAGCACCCTGATGCTGACAGCCTTTGGGTGTGCAAGGTAGATGTAGGAGCTGAGGCTCCCGTGCAGATCGTTACATCCGCACAGAATGTTTTCGTGGGCGCATTCCTTCCCGTAGCTCTGCATAATGCAACCTGCTATAATCACAAGGACATGAGCTTCATGAAGATAAAGAAGGGCAATATGAGAGGTGTTCGCAGTGAGGGCATGATGTGTTCTTACGAGGAACTGAACCTCACTCTTGCCGATGTTCCTTATTCGTCCGCTGACGGTATCCTTATCCTGAATGACGATCCTGATTTTGACAAGATGTCTGTTGGTATGGATATCCATGATGCTCTCGGTTTCAACGACACAACAGTTGAGTTTGAGATCACCAATAACAGACCCGACTGCCTTTCCGTGCTGGGTCTTGCAAGAGAAGCTTCCGCTACATTTGATCTGCCTTTCAACTATACCGAGCCTAAGTTCGAGGGTGTTGATGGCAAGGCTACAGATTACATCAATGTTGATGTGAAGAATGCATCTCTCTGCTCAAGATATATGGCTGCTGTAGTTAAGAACGTGAAGATCGGTCCTTCTCCCCGTTGGATGGTTGAGCGTCTTAATGCAAGCGGCGTCAGAGCGATCAATAACTTCGTTGATATCACAAACTTCGTAATGCTTGAATATGGTCATCCTATGCATGCATTCGATCTGCGTTATGTAGAGGATGCAAAGATTGTTGTAAGAAACGCTGAAGCAGGTGAGAAGATCACTATTCTCGATGGTTCAGAGGTAGAGCTTAGTCCTGAGATGCTCATCATCGCTGACGGTAAGAAGCCTATCGCTGTTGCAGGCGTTATGGGCGGTGAGTTCAGCGGTATCATGGAGGATACTCAGACAGTTGTATTCGAGGCTGCATGCTTCGACGGCGTATCCGTAAGAATGACCGCAAAGAAGATCAATAAGCGTACTGACGCTTCCTCCAGATTTGAAAAGGGTCTTGATCCTATCAATGCAAAGCCTGCTCTTATGAGAGCTTTAGAGCTTGTTGAGATGCTCGGCTGCGGCGAGGTAGTTCGTGAGTACATTGATGTTGATAATGTAAATAAGGTTCCCCATAAGCTGAAGCATGACGCTCAGTGGATAAGCGATCACCTCGGTATCGAGATCCCTGAGGCACAGCAGATAGATATTTTTAAGAAGCTCGGCTTCGGATATGAGGATGGCAGCGTTATCGTTCCCAACACAAGAATAGATATCGAGCGCCAGTGCGATCTTGCAGAGGAAGTTGCTAGAATCTACGGATATAACAAGATTCCTTCTACCGTTCCCAAGCTGTCCTCCAATAGTAAGATCACACCTGAGCAGCACTTTGAGAAGAAGATGGTTGATATCATGGTTTCTCAGGGATTCTATGAGACTATGACCTTCAGCTTCATCTCTCCAAAATCCTACGAAAAGCTTGCTTTCTGTGATGATAAGAAAAACAGCGTTGTTCTAACAAATCCGCTCGGTGAGGATACCAGTGTTATGAGAACATCCATGCTGCCTTCTATGATGACAGTTGCATCCACAAATGTTGCCAGCAGAAATCTTTCTGCACGCCTGTTTGAGATAGGCAGGGTATTCACACCTTCCGGTGAGGAGCTGCCTGTTGAAGCTGATGTTATGGGATTCTGTGCTTATGGCGCTGACGAGGATTTCTACACTGTTAAGGGTGTTGTCGAGGAGTTGCTTGACGATCTTGTTATCGATGCACGCTTTGTTCCTGTTAAGGATAATAAGAGCTTTCATCCCGGCAGATGTGCCGATATCGTTGTAAACGATGTTGTGATCGGTACATTTGGTGAAGTTCATCCCCTCGTTGCAGAGAAGTTTGATATTTCCTGCAGAGTATACGCAGGTGAGCTTAATTTAGGTGCAATGTTTGCGGCTCAGGGAGCGGAGCGTAAGTACAAGCCTCTGCCCAAGTATCCCGCAATGACCCGTGACCTCAGCCTGCTCTGCGATGATGAGGTAACTTCCGATACTATCATCGATATCATCAAGTCCAGCGCTAAGTTCCTGGAGAGTGTATCTGTATTCGATATGTACAAGGGTGAGCAGGTGCCTGCAGGTAAGAAGAGCCTTTCCTATAAGATGGTTCTTCGTAAGGATGGCACTATGACAGATGAAGAGGCTGACAGTTCCGTTGAGCGTGTACTCAAAGCTCTTGCAGAAAAGGATATAGTTCTCAGAACTTGATTAGGAGGAATAAACAATGGCTTTTAGTTATAAAAAGATTACCGCTGCTGCATTAGCTGCAGTTTGTGTGGCTTCCATGACAGGCTGCGCTGATACAGGTTATATCGGTACTGTAGACGGCATGGAGATCCGTAACGGTATCTATCTTTGGTGCGTGCAGAGCGCTTACAGCGATTGCTATGCAGAGATCACAGAGGTCAAGGAAGAAGCCGGCGATACTTCAGAGGTCAACGATGTTTTCGTTCAGACTGTGGATGGTAAGCCTGCAAACGACTGGATCAAGGAAAATGCAGTTGTTGAGCTGAGACGCTATGTTGCAATTAACAGACTCTTTGATGAGAATGGTCTTACTTTTACAGCAGAGGATCAGGCAGTTATCAATGCTGATGTAAACAAGATCTGGGATGAAGAGGACTGGTACGCTCAGTATATTTACGGCACAAAGACCATGGGCGAGTATTACGAATCCATCGGTATGGGCATGGATACTATCAGAGATGTATACACCACAAACAAGAAGGAAGAAAAGCTTCTTGAAGCTCTGTATACAGAGGGCGGTTCCAAGGCTGTTCCTGCTGAGGAGCTTGACAGCTATATCACTGAGAATTATGCAAATGTGAAGTATATCGAGCTTCCTTTCAAGGATATGTACGGTCTGGCACTTCCTAACGATGATGAGATTGCAGCTGTAGTTGCTAAGGCTCAGGATTATGTTGACAGACTCAACAACGGCGAGAGCTTTATTGAGATCCAGTATGAAGTTGATCTCAAGAACGCACAGGATGAAGCTCAGGTAGATCAGGAGGCATATTTCGAGACTGCAACTTATGAGAATCCCTCTGATGAAGAATGGGACAAGGCAGTTGAGGAAGCAAGAGCAAATGCTACTGCTGAAAAGGCTGAGAGCGTTGAGGAACTGGAAGTTGTAATTAACAAGGATTCCTCTTCTCTCGATGAGGAGCTTACCGAATTTGTATGGAATCTTGATGCAGACGGCAAGGCATACCTGCTGGAGACAGAGGAAGCTGCTTATGTTGTAGTAAGAGATGATATCACAACTAAGGAGTCCTGGAAGGCAGAAAGCCTGACTGTTGTTCTCGATGCACTGGTAGGCGAGGAGTTCGATGCTTATCTTATCGAGGTCGGCTCTGCTTACGATGTTGAGCTTAATGACCGTCTTGTAAATGATAAGTATTCTCCTGATACCTACAAGGCATTCAAGTCCGATTTTGAGTAATTGATTTTATCCGACCGCTTGCGCTGTGCGTAAGCGGTGCGGTTTTTGGAGGCGTTATGATACGAGAAGCAGTTAATGATGATCTCGGTGGTCTGCTGGAATTATATACGCATCTTCATGGAAATCCCATACCTGCCGCAAGCGATCAGCTTACCGCACTGTGGGAACGCATCACTAAAGATGCTGACCACCATATCATTGTTGCAGATGAAGGCGGCAAGATCGTTTCCTCCTGCGTGTGCGTGATAATTCCGAATCTCACACATGTACAGCAGCCGTATGCTTTGGTTGAGAATGTAGTCACTCACCCTGATTATCGAAAGAAAGGGCTTGCAACTGCTTGTCTCGATTACGCTAAGGAGCTTGCACAGCAGCAAAACTGCTATAAGCTCATGCTCCTTACCGGCTCCAAAGAAGAAAGTACGCTTAGATTCTATGAGCGTGCAGGATATAATAGCAAGGACAAGACCGCTTTTATTCAGTGGATCTGAGTCCGTCAGGTGAATTATGTTATTGATGAGTTTAAACGATGTCGCAATGTCATTTGCCGATAGAGGGCTTTTTTCGGGCGTGACATTCGATGTCTATGATGATGACAGGATAGGTTTTGTCGGAGTTAACGGCTGCGGTAAGACCACGCTGTTCCGCCTGCTTAAAGGTGAGCATACTCCAGATGAGGGCGGAATACACATAGCAGGCTCCTGTAAGATGGGCTTTATGGAGCAGTTTTCCTGCCGCAATTCCGACAGGACTGTGCTTGATGAGGCTCTTACCATATTCGCACATCTGGAGGATATGGAACTGGAGCTTGAGGAGATCCACGACAGGATAGATCAGGGCAACCACAGCACAGAGATAATCGAGCGTCAGACACTTCTGACAGAGCGATTTGAACGTGAGGGTGGTCTTACCTATAAGAGCCGCACTGCATCTGCGCTGATGGGACTCGGTTTTGCGGAAAGTGATCTAAAGCAGTCTGTAGGAGTTCTCAGCGGCGGACAGAAATCAAAGCTGCAGCTTGCAAAGCTGCTTTTGTCTGATGCGAATCTGTTGCTTCTGGACGAGCCTACAAACCATCTCGACATGGATGCAACACGTTGGCTGGAAAGTTTTTTGGTCTCCTACAAGAATGCGTTCATGGTAATATCACATGACCGTTATTTTCTTGACAGA
>JAZKZL010000201.1:0-2974 GCA_045612645.1 Oscillospiraceae bacterium | reverse complement strand
ACATGGCTACGATCCGACTTGTACGAACAACGTTGCCGTCGCTGTCAAGTATCTTATCCACAACGTAGGGAGTTACGAGATATCCGCCGTTTACTACTGCGCAGAAAGCAGTAGCCATCTGAATAGGCGTAACCTTGTTGGTCTGTCCGAAGGCGGAGGACGCAAGCTCTACAGGACCCATGCTGTCTGCGCCTATGTAAAGAGAACGTGCCTCGCCGGGGAGATCTATACCTGTAGGCTCGGTAAAACCGAACGCCTCGAAATACTTTGTAAAACGATCAATGCCCAGCGCCTGTCCTATAGCGATAAAGGACGGGTTGCAGGATTTTGTGACAGCGTTCTGAAGATCCAGCTCGCCGTGGCCGTAGTCAACGTGGCACTTGATCTTTACGCCCGCAACTTCTGCATATCCGTGGCAGGAAAAGCTGCTCGAATCCGATACCACTTCCTCCTCAAGAGCCGCTGCACAGGTGATGGTCTTGAATACAGATCCGGGGTAATAAAGCTCGGTTATCGCCTTGTTCTTCCACTGCTGCTCACGGTATGTAGCCTCAATAGCGTTGATCTCTTCCTCGCTGCCGCCTGACGCTCTCAGATCCTCAAGGCGCTGCAGATCGTATGCACTGTACAGCGTTGAGGGATTGTTCAGATCATAGCTGGGCGCCGTGGACATTGCCAGCACTGCGCCCGTCTTGCAGTTCATGATGATTCCGCAGGCACGGTTTATAACGGAGTGCTGCGATACACACAGCTCCAGATTCTTTTCAAGATAATGCTGCAGCACTTCGTCAAGAGTCAGCACGAGGCTGTAACCATCCACAGCGGAGTAATATGTATCGTTTGTGTACGACATCTCTCTGCCATAGGCGTCCTTTGCATAGATCGCCTTGCCGTCCGTGCCGTTCAGATAATCGTCGTAATACGCTTCAAGGCCGTAAACGCCATCTCCCTCATAATTCGTAAAGCCGATGATATTAGAGGCAAGAGATCCGTTGGGATAATAGCGCTTAGAGGTCTGCTCCATGAAAACGGAATCCGTATCGATGCCGTTATCCGCCATGAACAGCGTGATCTCGTTGACCTCAGGCTTTTCCACCTTGCGCTTTACAACATAATACTGACTTGCAAGATTCTCGGTAGCCGACATCAGCTTGCTGTAATCCACATCCAGCACCTCGGAAAGCTTCTGACAGATCAGCTTTGCACGGTCAACATAAGGCTCGATAGGCTCGCCGTTTTCAGCCGCCTTCGCCACCTTCTTCTGATAAGCCTCATACGCCTTTGTATTCGCCTCTGAGATATCCTGCGGCGAGATGATCACATCCCACACCGTGGAGCTCTGCGCCAACACCGTACCGTTGGTATCAAGTATCGAGCCGCGGCTCGCCTGGATAGTGATAGAGGACATCTGCTGATCGTTTGCCAGAACACGCCACTTATCGCCGTCCAGCACGGAATATTTCAGCAGGAAATATCCCACATATACAGACAGAGCGCACACAAAGACCAGCACGATTATCTGCTTCGTGCTTGACTTCATAATGCGCTTTTTCTCACCCTCGTTCTTATCCCATTCAACAAGAGCTTCCCAGATTATTTTAAGAATCTTCATTGTTCCTCCACGATGTAAAACGTCGAAAAATGCTGTAATATAAGCGTTTTTCCCGTCCGCAAAATATGCTCAGAAAAAACGGAAAGAGCAAAGTCGCATTTTCTCCGACCTTGCTCCGTAATGCGGCTGTCGGCAGAGCAAAGGGCTTGTTCACCCTATATTATGCCATCACAGACCGATGTATTCCATCATATCGCCCCACCAATCGGATACAGCGGCAAAAATCGTGCCGCTTCCGTCGGGCTGCACCTCGATAAGACTCTCGGTATTCACCTTCAGATACTGCACCTGAGTGTTGGTTACCTTTGCCATTCCAAGCTGCTCGGTTGCGTATTCCTCAATATAACCGATGTTGTTCACCTTTGAATCCAGCCTTGTCTGCAGCAGAGAGTTCTGTTCCTGAGCCGCAGTAAGCGCAGACTGCTGATCCGCCACCTTTCTCGCCCAGTCGTCTGCTGTGGTCTTCTGCACGTTTACCGCACAGAGAGCCGCGAACACCAGTCCGCTCACCAGCAGTATCTTCACTCTCGATCCGCTTCTGGAAACGGAGCGGCTGTTCATTCTTATCTCCTGCTTTGCCTTTTCCTGCTCCTTGCGGCGGTGAGAGTTCTGCTGCTCCTGCTCCGCTACATCAAACCTGGAAAGGTCATATGCAAGATTTGAATTATAATTAGGGATCTGCATCTCAGACCGCCCTCCTTGCTTTTTGTATTCCCTCATTTTGGGCAACAACTGCCCTATATCTGTCTTTTACACGATAACGCCGAGTCAGGCTCAACGTATCTTCTCTATTACACGAAGCTTTGCGCTGCGGCTTCTCGGATTTGCGGCAAGCTCCTCCTCGGAGGCTGTCACAGGCTTCTTGCCCACAAGCTCACCCCTCGGCTGCTTTCCGCAAACGCACACAGGGAATTCGGGAGGGCAAGTGCAGCCCGTACAGAATTCCTTGAAGCGCGTTTTCACTATCCTATCCTCAAGGGAATGGAAAGTGATGACCGACATCCTGCCGCCGACCTTTAATCTCTCAAAGCCGACAGACAGCGCCGTTTCCAGCACATCAAGCTCCTTATTCACTTCTATTCTTATAGCCTGAAAGCTCTTTCGGCAGGGATTCTTTTCCCTCCTGTATGCAGCGGGAACGCTGTTCTTTATAATATCGGCAAGCTCGCCCGTTGTTTCTATGGGGGCATTGAGCCTTGCTCTCACTATTCCCGAAGCTATCTTTCTGGCAAACTTCTCCTCGCCGTATGCGAAGAGTATGCGGGAGATATCCTCCTCTGAATATTCGTTGACAAGATCACGGGCAGAGAACCCCTCTCCGCTCATGCGCATATCGAGCGGGGCGTCGTTATGGAACGAAAA
>JAZKZL010000200.1:0-2593 GCA_045612645.1 Oscillospiraceae bacterium | reverse complement strand
CCGACTTAATTTTGTCGGCGCTCATATCGAGCTGCTCTTTTATTTATATCTCCCCCGATGAGGACGGCTACCCGAGGATGCAAGTGATAGACGGGTCAAATGCCACGGGAGAGATAGACCCGATAACGGGATTGCTCGAAGAGGGGTATGCGGTGTTAGAAAGAGATCACAAGACAGGCAAGCCTATAGTAGAAGCGTATTTTGGGAAGGGATACACGGATTACTATTATCACGATGCAAGAGAAGATGTGAGATACGAATATAGCTATGTGCCTTATCCCTTACTTGTGCCGGTGATATTCCGCCCCGACCCGAAGAGACCTTTCGGACACAGCAGGATATCAAGAGCGGGTATGTATATGCAGACCAACGCCAAAAGAGTGCTTGAAAGAATGGATGTAAGTGCGGAGTTTTATTCGTTTCCTCAAAAATATGTAGTGGGAACATCCAACGACGAAGAGGCACAGCCTTTGGATAAGTGGAAGGCTACGATCTCATCACTTTTGGAGATAACAAAGGACGATGACGGAGATAAGCCGTCAATAGGACAGTTCACGCAGCAGAACATGAGCCCGTTTATAGAGCAGCTTAGGAGCATTGCTTCTATGTTTGCCGGGGAGACGGGACTTACTCTTGACGATCTGGGCTTCGTCAGCGAAAATCCCTCAAGTGCGGAGGCGATAAAGGCGGCGCACGAGAATTTGAGATTGACGGCAAGGAAAGCACAGAGGAGCTTTGGAACAGCGTTTTTGAATGCGGGATATTTGGCGGCTTGCATGAGGGATCAGTACGCTTACAGAAGAAATCAGCTTTATAATACTAAACCTGAATGGGAACCTATATTCGAGCCCGATGCGGCAATGCTTTCGAGTATCGGTGACGGGGCTATCAAGATCAATCAGGCTGTAGATGGTTATTTTGGAAAAGATAATCTGAGAAGTATCACAGGTATTGAAAGCTCCGAGGAGTGAGCTGTGTGAAAGACGAAAAAAGAAGAGGCGAACAGTTCCCGAGCGTGGAAATGGTACACCCTTATGAGGACACATTGGGAGATGAGGCTCTGGAGCTGTACAATTCCACAGGGCGGACGGCTCTGCCGTGGCAAGAGATACTTATTAGAAATATAATGGCTGTGGACGAAGAGGAGCTGTTTATACACTCAAAATACGGCTACAGTGTGCCGAGGCAAAACGGCAAAAGCGGAATATTGGTAATAAGAGAGCTGGAAGCCTTGCGAAAAGGTGAAAGGGTGCTGCATACCGCCCACAGAACGAGCACATCACATGCAAGCTGGGAGAGGATAGTTGACGCTCTTGCGAAAACGGGATATGTGGAAGGCGTAGATTTTAAGAGCCTGAAACAGTTTGGACTTGAAAGGATCGAAATGCTCGGAGATAATCCCGGCAAGATCAATTTTAGGACGAGGTCAAGTAAGGGCGGACTGGGTGAAAGTTATGATCTTCTGATCATAGACGAGGCACAGGAGTACACCGATGATCAGGAGAGCGCCCTGAAATATGTGATAGCTGCTTCACGAAATCCGCAGACGATAATGTGCGGTACACCGCCGACAACTGTAAGTGCAGGCACGATATTCACCAAATACAGGCAAAAGACCCTTGCGGGGGAAGTGCCCAATGGTGGATGGGCGGAGTGGAGCGTAGAGAAACATTCGGATATAAACGATAAAGATCTTTGGTACAAGACCAATCCTTCTCTCGGGTATGTGCTGACCGAAAGAAACATAGCGGCGGAACTTGGCGGTGATCCGCTTGACCTTAATATACAAAGGCTTGGTCTTTGGGTGGAGTACAACCAAAAGAGCGAGATATCACTTAATGAATGGAGAGCGTTGAAGACGGACAAACTCCCGGAACTGTGCAAAGATAAGTTTGTGGGCGTGAAATTTGGAGTTGACGGAGAGAATATGACGGCTGCAATATCGGCAAAGACCAAAGATGGCAAGGTGTTTGTGGAGGCTCTGGGGTGTCGGAAGATAAAAGAGGGGTTTGACTGGATAATGCCGTTTTTGAAGAATCCCAATATAAAGGAGATAGTCATAGACGGCGCAAACGGTCAAAAGCTGCTTGCGGACAGGATCGAGAGAGAGGGCATAAAGGCGAAAGTGATACTTCCAAAGGTAATGGAGGTAATAAGTGCGAATGCGAGTTTTGAAGGACTGCTCTATAAACAGGGATTTTGTCACATGGGACAGCCTGCTCTTGAAAATGTGGCTTCCAATTGTAAGAAAAGAGCGATAGGAACACAAGGCGGCTTTGGATATAAGAGTATACTTGACGGTGCCGAAATAGGACTGCTTGACAGTGTGATATTGGCATTGTGGAGAGCAAATCAGGAAGAGAAACGGAAGAAGAAGCAAAGAATAAGTTATTGAGGGATGAAGATATGGACATTGCACCCGAACTTCTGGAGAAGATACAGGCAGAATTCCGCAGAGAGTACGAGAACAACAAGAAGATACAAAAAATAGTTGAAAAGATAGCAAGCGGAAAGGGAACGACTGCCGACAGCGGAGAATATGCGGCACAGGTCGGGGAATTGCTTGCGAAAGTGTTTGGGGAGTTTGTGAACG
>JAZKZL010000199.1:0-7199 GCA_045612645.1 Oscillospiraceae bacterium | reverse complement strand
GCCACCTCAGGGGAGAGGGTCTTTGTGATGGTGAGGGACGCGCCTGTGTCGGCGGTGACGGCCTCCTGAGCGGGCACGGGAGCGGCAAGACCTGCTGCGGTGACGGAGACGGTGTTGGTGATCGCTGCGTCGGCGCCGAGGGGTGCGAATTCATTTGCACGAGCCTGATAGATGATGATGACATTTCCGCCTGCGGGGACGGTGACGCCGCTGATAACAAGAGGCGGACCTGCCTGCACAACGGGTGCTGCGGTAACATCGCCGTTTACGAACTGCTGTGCTGTGCCGCCGACATAATCGAGGGGCGTGAGAGTTCCTGTGCCGAAGGGATATGCGCCGAGGTCGTCGGTGACGGTCACGCCTGTGAGTGCTGTGGTGCCTGTGTTTCTTATGCTGACGATATAGGTCACGGTGTCGCCTGCGGTGTAGGTGCTGTTCAGGGCGGTCTTTGTGACGGTGAGCGGCTCGGTGATCTCGCCTGTCACGATATTTGAATTGGTGACGGTGTCGTTGTAGGACAGGGTCGCCTGATTATAGAAGATTGCCATGTTTGTTCCTCCTTGTATTATTGGAGCGTACGCTCCTGATATATACTATGCGGAGGGAATGAAGAGTGTTACAAAGGAGTTGAAAAGGGAGCGACGATGTGATAAAATATAACAGGGTGATATTATGAAAAAAGTGTTATATATAGCATCAATGGCTGCTTTGATTATCAGTGCGGCAGGGGTACTCGCTTTTGCGGATAAACGTTCAGAGACCGCACAGCAGGCGGCGGAAAATATATGCGTAGGCTGGAATCTCGGCAATACACTGGAGAGCAATGGCGATTGGATAGGTCTTTATACCGAAGGTACTCCCCATAGCTACGAGACCGCGTGGGGAAACGCAGTTACCACACCTGAGCTTATTGCGGCGGTAAAGGCGGCAGGCTTCAATGCGGTGCGAGTTCCTGTCACATGGCATGAGCATATTGGTGAGAACGGCTGCATAGATGAGCAGTGGCTCAGCAGGGTGCAGGAGGTCGTGGATTATGTTATAGAGCAGGATATGTACTGCGTGATAAATATCCACCACGATTCGGGCGGCGGATGGCTGAAGGCAACTACCGAGTGCTATGAGGAAAATTCCGAGCGCTTTGCGGCTATATGGACGGGCATAGCGGAGCATTTCCGTGATTATGACGACAGGCTCATCTTCGAGGGCTTCAACGAGATGCTGGACGGCGGCGGTCACTGGGGCGAGGCGGGCAGTGCGGAGGAGTACAGGGCGCACAACGATTTTAATCAGCTTTTCGTGGATACTGTGCGAGCCACAGGCGGCAGGAATGCGGACAGAAATCTGATGGTGCAGGTGTATTCGGGAATGTGCGCAGAGGGTGCGTTTGATAATTTTATCCTGCCCGAGGACATGGCTGAAGATCACTTAATGATACAGGTGCATAACTACGACCCTCAGCCCTTTACATGGACGAGCGTGTATTATGCTCTGCCTCGCTATGACTGGGGCAGCGAGGAGGACAGAGCGCATATCGAGCAGCTTTTCGGGCGAATAGCGGATTTTTCGGAGGAACAGGGCGTGCCTGTTATCGTGGGAGAATTCGGTGGGGATTTTAAGGAGCATGAGGACGCAAGGATAGCCTATGTGGAGCATTTCATCCGCTGCGCTTCCGAAAACGGCGTGAAGTGCTTTTGGTGGGATACGGGAGCGATGGCGCTTTTTGACAGGGAGAGCTGCACCGAGAAATATCCCTACATAACCGATATCCTTGACGAGCATACCTAACGGAATGGCAGTTTTGTGCTGTTTGCTGTCGCAATTGTGGTTGAAAGAGCAGGACGGCTGTGGTAATATAATAGATAACGAATATATTATAAGAACCGCACGCCGTTGCCCAAATCAAAGATTTGGACGGCTGAGCGAACCTTGAAATATATGTTTGTTGTTTCGCAACTGCGGTCTTCGTCAGCTCATGGGGACAAGTTCCCATAAAATTTATTATGAGGTGATATTATGGCTAATCCTTATCTTCCCAGATGGGAATACATCCCCGATGGTGAGCCGAGAGTTTTCGGCGACAGAATATATGTTTACGGCTCCCATGACAGAGTGGATTCCATCGACTTCTGCGATTACAAGCTGAAGGTGTGGTCTGCACCCGTGTCCGATCCCACGAACTGGGTGTGCCACGGCGATATCTTCCGCACCCGTGACGGCAACGACGGCAAGTCTGACGTGGACTGGACGGATAACCTGCTGTTTGCTCCCGATGTGGTGGAGCGTGAGGGCAAATATTACCTCTATGCATATATTGTGGGCGCAAAGGGCTGCATTGGCGTGAGTGACAAGCCTGAGGGTCCTTTTGAGCTGCTCTCGAAGTATGTTTACAATATGGAGAACCACTACGATGACGGCACTTTCATCGATCCCGGCGTTCTTGTGGACGATGATGGCAGAGTTTACTGCTACTGCGGCTATCAGGGCAGCTATATGTGCGAGTTGAAGCCGAATATGTATGAGATGGTGGATGGCTCCTATATCAATGCCATCATCCCCGTAGAGGAGCCTCATAAGTTCTTCGAGGCGTGTTCCCCCCGAAAGGTGGGAGATACCTATTACATGATATATTCCCCACAGATCGGCAGCAGACTTGATTACTGTACCGCAACCTCTCCCACAGGCCCGTTCACATACCGTGGCACCATCGTTGACAATGCCATCGATTTCCCCGGTGGAAACAACCACGGCTCCATCTGCAATATAAACGGACAGTGGTATATCTTCTATCACCGCATGACCAACGGCACCATCATGTCACGCCGTGGCTGCGTTGAGAAAATAGAGATACTCCCCGACGGCACGATTCCGCAGGCGGAGATGACCTCTCTCGGCTTTGAGGATGCGCTGAACCCCTTTGTTCCCACCTATGCGGACACCGCATGCGTGCTGAAGGGCGGCTGCTACATCACCGAAATGAACGTTTTTGAGCGCCCTGTTGTGAACATCACAGACGGCTGCGTTCTCGGCTGGAAGTACTTCGATTTCGGCGAGGACTATGCTTCAAAGACAATGCAGCTTCGCATAAAGATCGGTGGTATGGGCAGCAGAGGAAGAATAAGAGTGCTGCTTGACAGCGAGGATGGCGAGGAGGTGGGTGTTCTCACATTCGGCGAGGATAGCGGTGTTATCGGTGGCAGAGTAAAGGCAGCCACCGGCAGACACGCACTTTATTTCGTAGTTGAGGCAGGCTACGAGGGCTGGTTTGCAGGCGAGATGAAGGGCAGGCAGCTGCTCAGTATCCACGAATTCGTGTTCATGAAGTAAGCCGTTTGGCAGAGCGGTCATCTTCCTTGATAAACAAAAGACCGTCCGTGATGGGCGGTCTTATGTGCGTTGTATAAATTTATTCAGCGTTGTCATTCGGCGTCTTTTTCAGGAAATAGAGTATGAATGGTATGCAGGTGAGTCCCGTAAGCACATCTGCCGCAGGCTGAGATATCTGCACGCCTGTAAGTCCCCACAGTGTGGTGGTGATGAGCAGGGTGGGGATGAGCATCAGACCCGATCTCAGCATGGAAAGCACTGAGGAGACTCCTGCCTTGCGTATGCTCTGATACAGCATATTCACAGGAATGGATAGCGGCAGGAACAGCACTCCGATGCTTGCCGCACGAAGTGCAAAGCCGCCTATCTCTATGACCTCCTCGCTCTTCTGAAAGAGGCTTACGATGAACTCAGGCGCTATAAGTCCGGGCAGCGACATGATAAACACCAGCCCGAATCCCGCCGTCATGGTGAACAGCAGACCCTGCTTCACACGGCGGTATTTCTTTGCCTGATAGTTAAAGCTTGCCACAGGCTGGAAACCCTGACCGATGCCGAGTCCCACGCACATCACCAGCATGGAGTATCTGCCCACAACGCTCATGGCTGCAATAGCGGCGTCTCCGTAGGGCTTTGTGAGGTTGTTCAGCAGTCCGTTGGAGATTGAGGTGAGTCCCTGTCTGATAAGCGCAGGGAAACCGACTTTCATTATTGTGAGATATGTTTTCAGCTTTTTACTGATGAATTTCGGGTTTATCCTGCCCTGTGCCATTTTGCGGTGGAATATGAACAGCAGCACGGTGCTTATCACCTGCGAAACTGCGGTGGAAAGACCTGCACCGAATACGCCCATAGATAATACCCGTATCAGCAGCCAGTCTCCGAAGATGTTGATAACGCTGCCTGTTACAAGTCCGAACATGGCGTAAAGCGCTTTTCCCTCGTAGCGAAGATTGTTGTTAAGTACGAAAGAACACACCATGAACGGGCAGGCGAGCAGCACCCACATTCCGTAATACCGTGCATAGGGGAGGATGGTATCAGTACTTCCCAGCAGCCGCAGCAGCGGATCGAGAAACAGGAGTCCCAGCGTCATAAGCGCTGTTCCCACGGCAGCTCCCGTAAAGAATGCGGTGGAAACATAGGATGACGCCTCTTTGGCGTTCTTGTCGGCAAGCGCTTTGGATACAAGCGTTCCCGAGCCTTGCCCCAGCATAAAGGAGACTGCCTGTATTATCGCCTGAAGTGTAAAAAGTATGCCCGTGGCAGCCTGCTGGCTCTCGCCCAGCTCTCCCACGAAATAAGTATCTGCCATGTTGTATATGCTGGTGACGAGCATTGAAACAGTGGTGGGAATGCCGAGCTTTGTGATCAGCTGTGAAACGGGCGTTTCTGTCATTTTTTTATAGTATGCTTCTGTTGGATTCATCTGTGTTGCCCTCTTTTATTTTATACAATTATTGTACACCTTTTTGTTGGAATTGTCAAATTTTCTTATATCTTTGATATTTGATTGACATTTGTAAGAGGATGTGATAAAATAAGTACAGTGGTATATTATACCCACTTTTTGTAAAAATTTTACATCTGCATTACGCGGAAATTATATAACGAGAGGAGCGGATACATTGGAAAAGCGTAAACGTATTGCATGTATCATGAACTGCCCCGAAAATATATATCAGCATCGTATTATGGATGGACTTATGGCACGCTGTGAGGAATATGGCTATGATCTCGCTGTATTTTCTTCAATGGTACATACCGTGCATTTCTATAAGGATTACCTTTATGCTGAGTGCAATATTATGGAACTTATCAATTTTGATATGTTTGACGCAGTAGTTGTTGTTTCGCTTCCGCTTGTTGAAGTGGACGATTATACTCTTGTGCGCAAAGTGGAGGATATTCTCAAAAAGCGTTGCAGTAAGCCTGTGGTGTGCATGGATCTGCCGATTGCTGATTACCACACCGTATACACCGATGACCGTTCCGCTTTTGTGAAGATCACACATCACGTTATCGATGTCCATAAATGCGAGAAGATATATTTTCTTGCAGGCTCTCAGGTGGAGGGCGTGGAGGACGTTCGTCTTGCAGGTTTCCTTGATGGCATGGAGCAGTGCGGCAGGGAAGTGAAGGAGGAAGATGTATTCTTCGGCGATTTCTGGTATACCTCGGGTCATCAGCTTGCTGAAAGGATAGTTTCGGGTGAGCTTGCTGTTCCCGATGCAATCATCTGTGCCAGCGATCACATGGCTATCGGTCTTACAAACACACTTGTGGAAGGCGGCATCAAGGTCCCCGAGCAGGTAATCGTTACAGGCTTCGATGCTACTCAGGAGGCGCTTGTCAATGAGTGCAGCATCACCACATTTTCTCCTGATAATTTCACAATGGCGGTTAAGGCTATCGATTATCTGCATGGTGAGATGGATGCGGGTAAACCATTGCTTCCATTCAGTGAAAAGAAAGATGAAGATCTTTGCATAGGTCTCAGCTGTGGCTGCCACATGGATTTCCGTCATCTTAACAATAAGCTCAGCGGCTCTCTTTATAAGGTCAATCGTGATTTCGGTGATAATAGCGTCAACAACAACGAGGATCTTTATCACCTGATGGACAGCTATATGCTGGAGGCGCTTACCGAGTCAAAGAATCCCGAGGAATGCCTGTGCAACATAGATCAGCAGGTCTATCTCATACATCCTCTGGATCATTTCTGGCTCTGCCTGCGCCCGAACTGGTTGGATACAGAGACCATGCAGAAGGACGGCTACCCCCGCAAGATGCGCTGCAACATCCATTCTGTTTCCTATGAATTGCAACAGCGTGGCGATGTGAATTATTTCTACACCGATGATGACAGAATGCTGTTCGATACAAAGCTGATGCTCCCTGCGCTATACGAAGAACGTGAAAAACCGAATATCTTCTATTTCATTCCAGTGCATTTTCAGCAGAATACACTTGGCTATGCAATCATACAGTCCGAGCTTTCGAAGCGCCTGAAGATAACAGGTGTCATCCGCAACTGGATGCGTAATATAAATAATGCGCTGCAGATGTCCAGAGTAAATCATCAGCTTGTTGATGATTCTGAGATTGACAGAATGACTGGACTTAAGAATCGCCGCGGTATGGATATCGCCCTGAAAAAGCTGCTGAAGGAGGCAGACAAGAAGGATCACTTCTATGCTATCGTATTCGATCTGGACGGTCTGAAGCATATCAATGATAACTACGGTCACAACGAGGGTGATTTCGCCATCACGTCCATTGCCAATGCCGTTGCAAAGGTTACAGACGACAATGAGGTAGCTGTGAGAGCAGGCGGTGATGAGTTTTATCTCATCGGAGTGGGAAAGAACACCACTGAAAAGACCATGATCGATAAGGTCAGCAGATACCGTTCCATAGTAGATGATCTGAATCATCTGTCCGGTAAGCCGTATGAGATATGCGCAAGCGTTGGTTTCTCTATGAGGTGCCTTAACGAGGTGGAGAGCATAAGCGATGTTATCTGTGACGCTGATAGGCATATGTACCTCTGCAAGGCGGAGAATAAGAAGAACAGACGCAGATGATAAAAGACAACGTCCTGAGCGGGAATGATGCTCAGGGCGTTTTATTTCGTGCTGTTGGTATTGCAAAAGCAGCGGAAATGTGGTATACTTAATTATATATGTTCAAATAAAGGAGCAATGATATGTCTGAAAGAAAGTACACAGGCGGAGCTGAAGGCATGAAGATGCTGGACGAGTTCCTGCTGAAGATACAGAAGCCCTCCCGCTATATCGGCGGCGAGGTAGGCGCAGTGGTCAAGGATAAGAGCAAGGTGGATGTGCGCTTTGCGTTCTGCTTTCCCGATACCT
>JAZKZL010000198.1:0-2503 GCA_045612645.1 Oscillospiraceae bacterium | reverse complement strand
TGATGAAGGCTGCTGAAAAGAGTGGCATGCTGGATGACGACGGCGAAGAAGAGCTTACGAAATTCGAGCAGTGGCTGGAGGACAAGCTGGGCGATAAGCTGATGGGCGTTATCATGGCTATCGCTATGGTCATCGGAGTGGCGTTTGCGGTGTTTATGTTTGCCTTGGTGCCGACCTATCTGTTTGATTGGATAGAAACACTTATGCCACTTGTGCCTGTTGAGGGCGGTGCAACTTCAACACTGGCTTCGGCTGTAGCGCCTGTGGAGATGGCACCGAAAGATATTTCTATGTGGCAATCTACCTTTGAGGGCATTCTCAGAATGATACTGTTCGTGGCGTACATGGCAGTAGTAGCACGCATGAAGGATATCCGCCGCACATACGAGTACCACGGCGCAGAGCATAAGACCATCGCCTGCTATGAAGCGGGTGAGGAGCTTACCGTGGAGAACGTGAAGAAGCACACAAGATTCCATCCCAGATGCGGCACCAGCTTTATTATCCTTTCGCTACTGGTGAGCATACTGGTGTATACGATAATCCCGATACAGCCTGCTGAGTGGTGGGGTATTGAAAGCACCCTGCTTGCAGCGCTCGCAAGGGTTGCGATAAAGCTCCTGCTGCTGCCGCTGGTAGTTGGCATTGCTTATGAGCTTATCCGCATTGCAGGCAGACACAACAATATCTTCACAAGGATAATGTCAGCGCCCGGTCTGTGGATGCAGAGACTCACCACTTGCGAGCCTGACGACAAGCAGATAGAGATCGCGATCGCGGCAATGAGACCCGTGCTTCCCAAGGAGGGCGAGGACGACAGATGGTAACGCTTTCGGAGATATTCAGCGTCGGTCGGGAAAGGCTTACGGCAAGCGGCAACGATAACGTGCGCTTTGAGGCTGAGCAGCTGCTGCAAAAGGCAACGGGAGCAGATAAGCTGAAGCTGCTCACCGAGCCGATGTGTGAGGTCTCAGCTGAGCAGGCAGCCGATTTTGAAACGCTGCTGGAGCGCCGTATTTCGGGCGAGCCGCTGCAATATATCCTCGGCGAGTGGGAATTCTACGGTCTGCCGTTCAAGGTCGGCGAGGGCGTACTGATACCCCGACAGGATACGGAAACGTTAGTTGAACTGGTGCTTGCACAGAACCCAAGCGGCAAGCGGTGTGCGGATCTCTGCGCAGGCAGCGGATGTATCGGAATAACGCTTGCGAAAGAGGGCGGCTGCAAGGTTCACAGTTATGAGCTTTCGGACAAGGCTTTCGGCTATCTCACCGATAATATTTCACTCAACGGAGCGGAGGACATCGTCACCGCGATAAAGGCTGATGTGCTTTCGGAGCAGACTCTTTCAGCCGCACCGATGTATGATATCATTGTTTCTAATCCGCCGTATCTCACCGCACAGGATATGCGGGAGCTTGAAGTGGAAGTCACCCACGAGCCTGAAATGGCGCTTTTCGGCGGCGAGGACGGACTGGATTTCTACCGTGCGATAATTGCAAAGTGGACGGAAAGACTGAATGACGGTGGATTTTTCGCCGTAGAGATAGGCATGGGTCAGGAGCAGGACGTTATGCGGATATTCCGTGATAATGGTCTCACTGCCGATTGCATAAAGGATCAGTGCGGTATCTACCGTGTGGTCTATGGAACAAAGTAAACAATTTCATTAAAATAAACGGAGGAAGAAAATCATGGCTATGGATAAGAAGAAAGGCGCAGCAGCTCCCGTTGTGAAGCTGGTTGATCCCGAGGAGAAGAAGAAAGCGCTCAAGACCGCTATGGCGCAGATCGAAAAGACCTACGGCGCAGGCGCTATCATGTTCATGGGCGAGAACCGTCATATGGATATCGAGTGCATCAGCACAGGCTCTCTGATGCTTGACCTTGCACTGGGAATCGGTGGACTTCCCAAGGGACGTATCATAGAGATCTACGGTACTGAATCCTCGGGTAAGACGACCATCTCCCTGCAGGCAGTTGCAGAGGCTCAGAAAGCAGGCGGCACCGCTGCATTTATTGACGTTGAGCACGCTCTCGATCCTGTATATGCAAAGAAACTGGGCGTTGATATCGACAGCATGCTGGTATCCCAGCCCGATACAGGCGAACAGGCTCTGGAGATCATCGAAACACTGGTGCGTTCGGGCGCTATCGATATCATCGTTCTTGACTCTGTTGCAGCTATGACTACCCGTGCCGAGATCGACGGCGATATGGGCGACGCTCATGTGGGCGTTCAGGCTAGACTGATGTCCCAGGCGCTGAGAAAGCTCACATCCGTTATCAATAAGTCCAACTGCGTGGCTATCTTCATCAACCAGATCCGTGAGAAGATCGGCGTTATGTACGGCAATCCCGAGACCACTCCCGGCGGCCGTGCGCTGAAGTTCTATTCCTCCGTGCGCATCGAGGTGCGCCGCGGCGAGCCTATCAAGGATGGCGCAGAGATCATCGGTAACCGTACCAAGTGCAAGGTAGTGAAGAACAAGGTTGCGCCTCC
>JAZKZL010000197.1:0-2551 GCA_045612645.1 Oscillospiraceae bacterium | reverse complement strand
CGCCTCCTGTTATAGCAGATTTTTTATCTGTATTCCTTTATCATCGATTCAAGAACAGGAGCATACCCCTCCCTGAGCTGAGTCCATGATGCGCCGTCAAATAGCGGCGAGCCAAACAGCTTATCCTTGACAGTGATAAGCTCGCTGTCGAAGCCGTTGCAATCCTCGAACACGAAATTGAATTTGGTGGGATCCTTCATATCCATCCAAAGATCGTACAGTCGCTCATCCCACACAAGCTGCCACTTACGCATGCCAGCGTACTTGCCCTCGATATAGTAAACAGGCTCGGGATTTATTGCTCTCTCCTTGGCTGTAGCCCTAACCTCTTCATCGATCTCATAGATCCTGTTAAGGTGGATCCAATCCACAGCGCCCTCGATGTTCTGTGCGCCCTTGGGAACCATGTAGCCGAATGTGTCATAAGCGATAGTGTATTCTTCTGATGCCGGATCACGGGGGAACGGAACAAATGCAAATTCCGATGCAACTCCGCATATATCGTTTTCTACGCCCTTAAGATTCTGCACAGCGCCCGAAGCCTCGGAATACACCCAATCGGGATTCATTCCGTAGAACAGAACAGTATCGGAATTCTTAGCCCACAGTTCAGGGGAAAGCCAATCCGCAAGCTCGTTCTGATAAACGAGTCCGTCACGATAGAGCGTTGATGCAAACTGCATTGCACGGGCGAGGTTGGGATCATTGATATTATTAAGGATAGTGCCGTCTTTTCTCACATCGATAAGAGGAACTCCCGTAGTTGCTACAAAGCTCATGGCGTGTGTTCCTGCATAACCGATATTTGCGTCATCGATATTGCACCATTCAACGCAAAGGTCTCTGAAAGTGTCCCAGGTCCAGTTATTGTTGAGATAGAGATCGTAAGGATCGGTGAGGCCGTTTTCGATCACGGTATTACGGTTATAGTTTATCGCGAAGTTTGTGATGATCTGATAAGGATAATAGTAATGCTTGCCTTCATAAACAAAATCCTCGGCAAGATGAGCCATACCCTCCCAAATCGGAGAATCAAGATTTATATATTCATCAAGAGGCTCATACAGATTCTTTTTCAAGCCGTAAGGATAGGACTGCCACTCATATGTAGTGCAATCGGGAGAATCACCCGATGCAATGAGTACGCCCAGCTTTTCAAAATATGCATCACCACTGGCAGAGGAAATGTATTCGATCTCGCCGCCGTATTTTTCGGAGGTGAAGATACTGTAGACCTCAGAGTTGCGCTGACGGATATCGTTATATGCAAGAAATTTCACGACTCCCGCATTTCCACTGGGGACATATTCGGTGTTGTTTACATCTCTCACTTCGGCATCGGTAGCAGCGTTTTCATCAGGATCGGTAGTAGTCACTGCCGCAGTTGTGGTAGCGGCGGGGGCGATACCTGATGTGGTGGACGGAGCCGCAGGCGCTGTACCGCCGTCACAGGAGGTGATCAGCAGCATTGACATTACGATGGCAATGGAGACGGTTTTTCTGAATACGGTCATAATGATACTTCCTTTCCGTTTGAGTAATTGCCTTGCTTGATTATAGTATAATACTCAAACGCTTAAAAAGGAATAGATAAATTTGTTGGATTATTATACTTTTTTGCTATTACAACAAAAACCGCCCGGCATTTTATCCGAGCGGTGTGTGGTATATTATGTATTTTTCCCGCATGAGGAATGGATATCTCTGATAGATACGGGAGTTATCGGATCGTGACCTCTCAGCCCGTAATTCCACTCCAGCGCTTTTTCAGTGCAGCCGTGAAGCTCCCATGATTTATAGGCGCACAGATAATCGTATACATCACGCGGCAGAAAACGAATATCTGTCAACGTGCCGTTCTTTTCATCGAAAACAGCAGCAAATCCCCTCGCGAACACCATAGTGGCGGCATCTCTGACAAAACTCGATACATAGCAGGCTCCGCTACTGTCTGTTTCGATATAAGACAAAACGAGAGTATCATCACCATCAAACAAAACAGCTGACTTTGAAAAATCCGATGTATCGTAAATGCCCAGCTGTGTTTTTGTGCTGCTGTAAGGCTTCTCGATGTTATAGAACAAGCGTCCGTCGGCAGAGAATGCAAAACCCTCATCCTGAGCGCCGTTTGTGGTTACAGTGTGCTTTTTTAAAAGTGCACCTTTATCAAGATCGTAAAAGCAGATATACCCCAAAGACGGTACCACCGTTACAGCCAACGCCGAATGAACCATTTTTGTAAAAACCCCAGAATTTTCTCATAACCTCTCCGTAACATCAGAATGAATATAGCAAAAACCGCCTGACATAAAGCCAAGCGGTTTGATTTGGTTGCGGGAGCAGGATTTGAACCTACGACCTTCGGGTTATGAGCCCGACGAGCTACCGAGCTGCTCCATCCCGCGATATTTACTTGATCACTACACTCATTATTTCCCGAGTGCTTAATAATTATACCACAGTAAAATCATTTTGTCAACCCCTATTTTAATATTTTTTCAAAAAATATTTTTATAACACTACGCAAACGTCAACTATTGTTGATTATCTC
>JAZKZL010000196.1:0-4342 GCA_045612645.1 Oscillospiraceae bacterium | reverse complement strand
CCCTCTGTGCCGTTGAAGAGCTTGCTTGCATAAATGTCGATCTTGTTGCTTCTAATCATGTCGTTACCCTCGTTACTCCGTTTTCAACGGTTATTTTATCCTGACAGAACAGCGATACCGCCTCGGGGAGTATCTTCCATTCTGCCTGTTCCATGATCCTTCGCTGAAGTGTTTCGGGAGTATCTCCGTCCTGCACCTCAACTGCCTTTTGCAGGATTATAGGTCCTGCATCGCATTCCGCCGTTACGAAATGCACCGTTGCGCCCGATACCTTCACACCCTTTGCGAGAGCCGCCTCATGCACATGAAGTCCGTAGAAGCCCTTGCCGCAGAAGCTGGGTATCAGCGCAGGATGAACGTTTATCATCCTGTTGGGGAAAGCGTCGCACACCTGCTCGTCGAGGATGGTCATAAAGCCTGCATAAACGATGAGGTCTGCCTTTTCCTCTAAGAGAGCGTCACGCATTGCACGGCTGTATTCTGCCACGTCTGCGTAGTCCTTTCTGACCAGCACACGGGTCTTTATGCCGTTGTTCTTTGCCCTTTCAAGAGCGTAAGCGTCAGCCTTTGAGGCTATGACGCAGGTTATCTTGCCGCCCTTTATCTCGCCGCGCTTTTCAGCGTCGATCAGAGCCTGCAGGTTCGTGCCGCCGCCCGAAACCAGTACGCAAATATTTTTCATGTCTGCTCCTTTATATTACATCTTCATAAGCTGCTCATATCGTGCGCCCGAAAGCTGAATGCTTATCTCAACGCCCACATAAGCGCCGTGGCAGCCGTTCTGATCTCCGATTTCAAAATCCGCATATTCGCTGAAAAGGGAATACACGCCGAAATCACGCTGACGTGCGAAACCTTCTTCGTCCACGCCCTGATTCATGAACTCCTCCCACTGCTGACCATCGATGGTGAGAACGCCCTTGTACATACCCGTGGGGTCGTGCTTTGTATCAGCCATGCCCACTTTAGTCTTGATGCCGATGCAGGTAACGACCTTGCTGTTGCTGTCGGTATAGCAGCGCAGACCCAGCGCATCCCACTTGTAGTTGCCGTGGGCCTTCTTACCTGTCTTTATGGGCTTTCCGAGCATGTCAGTAAGCACATCCATATGACAGGGAACATTGATGTTTCTGCCGTTTATCGTCATGCCATCCTGAGTAAGATCAATATTGATCTCCTCGGACTTCATCTTCGGCTTTGAGCCGCCGAAAAGGTTTCTGAAAAAATCACCAAAACCCATAGTGACCTCCGTTATTATCTGTGATACTGTATCTCAATGCCTGTATAAGCGCCGCTGCAGCCGTTCTTGTCGCCGTTTTCAAAGTCTGTATATGCGCCGAAAAGCGATAGCTTTCCGAGGCTGCGTTCTCTGCCTATTTCAAGATCGTTTCCGAGGCTGAGTGCCTGCTCCCACTGCTCGCCGCAGATATCGAGCTTACCCGCGAAGAATCGCTTAGGCTCAAATCCTGCGGGTATCTCCTCGGGGTGAGCCTTTGCAGCAAGGCAGTAGACCTCCATCTGCTGATTAACATAGCAGTAAACACCGAGATCATCCCACACGGCATTGACGTTTCCTGCCTGTCCTGTGAACATACGAGGCTTTCCCAGTATATCGCTGAGAGTCTTTAATCCGCAGGGCATATCGAGGAAGTGTCCGTTTATGTCAGCGGAGCGTTCTGTGACGTTTATCACAAGCTCATTCGGAGCTATCTTAGGCTTTTTCCTGAAGGAATCGAAAAATCCCATTATATGCCTCTTCTTTTCTTATTGAAGCTGATATGCGTGTAATCCTCTTCAGTAAGGCAGTTTTCAATATGGTGCCAGTCGACAAGCTCTCCGAAAACCCTGAATTTCCCATAAGTCACCTTTTTAAAGGTTTCCGTTTCCGAAAGCTCTCCGTCCCTGATAAGCTCTATCCACGGCTTTCCGCCTATTGTGATATTGCCACTAAACATCTTTTCGGGATAGAACGACGGCTCCTTGTATCCCTCCGTCTTGGTGGGTCTCAGGCGAAATTCTAGTGTAGCTACTGCAAAGCCGTTGTATGTATAAGCAATCACGCCCCAATCGTTCCATACATAGTTGGTGCGCACGGGCAGAACAGCGTTAAGGCTCTCGCTTAGCCCTGCAACCTCGCCGAAAACGTGCTTTTCAGGCTCGCCGAAGATCTCTTTCAGCGTATCAATGTGGCACGGAATTTCAATCGCCCTGTCGCCTATCGCCAAAAATTGCTTTGTAAGCTCGACATCCATATTATTCCCTCATATACCCGTTTCGGGGGCAGACAGCAATCCGCTCCCGAAAAGATGTTTGATTATGCGAAGATAACGCCTTCGTCGCCTGCAACGGTCTCGCCGATGATGTAAGCCTGCTCGCCGTTTGCCTTGAGGATCTCAACGGTCTTTTCAGCGTCAGCCTTGTCAACAACGAGCATCATGCCGATACCCATGTTAAAGGTGTTGTACATATCATGCTCGGGGATACCAGCCTTGTTCTGCATCAGCTTGAAGATAGCGGGAACCTCGTAGCTGTCCTTGTAGATCTTAGCGGATACGCCGTCGGGCAGAACACGGGGAATGTTCTCATAGAAACCGCCGCCTGTGATGTGGGAAACGCCCTTTACGGTTACCTTGCTGATAACGTCCAGCACGGGCTTAACATAGATTCTTGTGGGAGTGAGCAGAGCCTCGCCGAGAGTCATGCCCAGCTCATCGTAATAAACCTTGAGATTCTCCTCGTTCACATCGAACACCTTTCTCACGAGGGAGAAACCGTTGGAGTGAACGCCGCTGGAAGCGATACCGATGATAGCGTCGCCTGCCTTGATGGAATCGGGGTTCAGGATCTTGCTCTTGTCAACGATACCTGTGGAGTAGCCTGCGATATCGTACTCGTCATCGGGCATCATGCCGGGATGCTCAGCGGTCTCGCCGCCTACCAGTGCGCAGCCGCTCATAACGCAGCCGTCAGCCACGCCCTTTACGATCTCTGCAACCTTCTCGGGAACATTCTTGCCGATTGCGATATAGTCCAGGAAGAACAGGGGCTTAGCGCCGCAGCAGATGATGTCGTTAACGCACATTGCAACAGCGTCGATACCGATGGTGTCATGCTTGTCCATCAGCATAGCGATCTTCAGCTTTGTGCCAACGCCGTCAGTACCGCTGACGAGAACAGGCTCTGTCATACCTGTAAGATCGGGCTGGAACAGACCGCCAAAGCCGCCGATACCCGAAATGCAGCCGGGGATCTTTGTGCGCTCTACGTCGCCCTTCATCAGGCGAACGCCCTCGTAGCCTGCGGTTACGTCAACGCCCGCTGCCTTGTAGCTTTCGGAAAAACTATTCTTCATAATGATGATCTCCTTTGTTGTATATAAATGTCGTATTGATTACAGCATGCTCATCTGTAAGAATTCAGCGCTCTCAGGGGGAGTTTTGCCTGTCCAGCAGTAGGTGCACAGCTTGCATTCAGGAAGTCCCACAGCCTTTACAGTGCCCTCAAGTGTCTGGAATTCAAGGGAGGTGAGCTTAAGTCTGCGGCAGATCTCGTCACGCAGGTGCTTGCCGCGCTCTGTTCTTGTATCGCTGTATTCAGCGATGTACTTAATGCCCTCTGCACCCTCGCGCTCGTTGATGATCTGTCTTGCGATCAGTTCCATCTCGGAGTTGGAACGGGAGAAGTTGAGGTACTTACATCCGTACATGATAGGCGGGCAGGCGGAACGCATATGCACTTCCTTTGCGCCGTTCTCGTACAGGAATTCAACTGTTTCTCTCATCTGTGTGCCGCGAACGATGCTGTCGTCAACGAACAGAAGCTTTTTGCCCTCGATCAGCTCGTGGATGGGGATAAGCTTCATCTTTGCCACCATGTTTCTCATGGACTGATTCTGTGGCATAAAGCTGCGGGGCCAGGTGGGAGTATATTTTACGAACGGACGTGCAAACGGTATTCCGCTGCGGTTTGCGTAGCCGATAGCGTGGGGGACTCCCGAATCGGGAACGCCGCAGATATAGTCAACATCGGGGAGAGTGCCGTTTTTGATATCGGTCTCCGCCATGATCTCGCCGTTTCTTGTGCGCATGGTCTCAACGGTAACGCCCTCGTAAACTGCGGTGGGATAGCCGAAATATGTCCACATAAAGGTACACATCTGCATATCCTCATAGCCCTCTGCGAGTGTTTCGCAGGTATCGCCTGTGATCTTGACGATCTCACCGGGGCGCAGCTCCTTGTAGGTGTTATATCCGAGCTTCTGGAAAGCAAAATGCTCCAGCGAGAAACAGAAACCATCGCTGCGCTTTCCGATGATGATGGGCAGTCTGCCCAGTCTGTCACG
>JAZKZL010000195.1:0-14399 GCA_045612645.1 Oscillospiraceae bacterium | reverse complement strand
GAAACACTCCCGACGAGGACGCTCTGAGGGAAAAGCATAAATGTAATTTATGAAAAGGAGAATCGATATGTCACTGAAAGTAGACGGCATAGTTAAAAAGTACGGCGAATACACTGCCGTGGATGATCTCAGCTTCGAGATAAATGAGCCGGGAGTTTTCGCACTGCTGGGAACGAACGGCGCAGGAAAGACCACCTCCATCCGCATAATCCTCGGAATGCTCAGCAGCGATAAAGGCTCGGTAACATGGGACGGAAAGCACTTCCTAGCAGCAGATCAGCCGATCGGCTACCTTGCAGAGGAAAGAGGTCTTTACCCCAAATACAAGATCATGGATCAGCTGATATATTTCTGCGGTCTTAAGGGCATGAAAAGACCGGACGCGATAAGAGCGCTGGATTACTGGTTCGATCGCCTGAATGTCAACGACTACCGCGATAAGCGTGCCGAGCAGCTCTCCAAGGGCAATCAGCAGAAGATACAGCTCATCGCAGCGCTTGCTCCCAATCCAGAGCTGCTTATCCTCGACGAGCCGCTGAGCGGACTTGACCCCGTAAACGCCGAGCTTTTCAAGAGCGTTATCCGCGAGGAGATCAAAAAGGATAAGTTCATCATCATGTCCAGCCATCAGATGCCCACCATTGAGGAATTCTGCAGCGACATCGTGATCATGAACAAGGGCAAGACGGTGCTTAAGGGCAACCTCAACGAGATCAAAAAGGGCTACGGCAGAGTGAAGCTCACCGTGAAATGCGAAGACGATATTACCGCTCTTGCTGCCCAGTGCGGACTTGCAGCAACAGAAGTCACCCCCAACGGAACAAGCTTCAATGTAAGCTCGGAGCAGCAGGCACATGAGCTGCTGGGCAAGATAATGGAACAGCAGATCCCTCTCATCAGATACGAACTCAGAGAACCCACTCTCAATGAGATATTTATAGAAAAGGTTGGTGCAGTAAATGAAGACTAAGGGTTGGCAGAAGGTATTCAGTTTCACCTTCGTTCAGTACATCAAGACAAAATCATTCATAGTCGGCACAGTTATCATGTGCCTTATCGTAGCGCTGCTTGCAGTCAGCGTGAACATCCTCCCCGGGCTGCTCAGCGACGAGGAAGAGGTATTCGGCGATACAGAGCAGGCGCCCTCCTCCACCGCAGCAGTTTATATCTACGACAACTGCGGCATCTTCGCAGACGAGGATTACACATCCCTCACCGCCATGGGCGTTAATATTGCACAGACAGAGCTTTCCGCAGACGATATGCTGGATAGGCTCGTGAATGTGGAAAATGAGGCTATGATCTCCGTAAGTGCAGAGGAATACGAGGGCATGATCGTAGGCTACAACGTAAAAACATACTACTCCCCCGACGCTGACAGCGACGCAGTGGATTACATCTCCTACGCAGTTTCAGAGACAGTAAACTACCGCAACCTCATCAACGCAGGCGTTTCCCCCGAAAACTACGCAGCAACTCAGAGAAGCGTATACACCACTAAGATCACCGCAGGCAGTGACGAATGGAACATCTTCGAGAGCGCTCTCAACTACTTCGTTCCCATCGTGGTATCCCTCGTACTGTTCATGCTGATCTTCGTTTACGGTCAGACCGTTGCACAGTCCATCGCAACCGAAAAGACCTCCCGTGTAATGGAGCTGCTGCTCACCTCCATCAGACCCCTTGCAGTGGTTATCGGCAAGGTGCTCTCCATGGGTCTTGTATGTATCCTGCAGTTCCTGCTGGTAGGCTGCGTGGCAGGTGCGGCATTCGCTATCTCCGCTCCGTTCGGTCTGGGCGGCGAGATAATGGATATGATGAACAGCGCAACCGAGCTTACAGGCGAGGGCGCAGAGATCGTTCAGGCTCTTGAAAACACCGTAGGAAACTTCGGCGCACTGCAGGTTCTTCTCATCCTTGTCATCTTCATCCTCGGCTTTGTATTCTACGCACTGATCGCAGCTCTTGTGGGCGCAAGCGTAAGCCGTATGGAGGATCTTACCGCTGCTATGCAGCCCTACTCCATCCTCGGCGTTGTTGGTATGTACCTTGCATACTTCCCCGTTCTCGGCAACCTTGACTCTATGGAAACAGGTGCCGCATCCATAAACCCTGTTCAGATATTCTCTTATTACTTCCCCCTCTCCTCCCCGTTTGCACTGCCCTCCGCACTGCTGCTGGGTCACCTCAGCACTGTTGAGGTCGTTATCGCAATAGCTATCCTCGCAGCGTTCACAGCGCTTGTTGCAGTGCTTGTTGCTAAGGTATACGAAATGATTATCCTGCACAACGGCAACCTGCTGAAGTTCAAGGATATCATCGCAATGGCTATAAGAAAGTGATGGATCATGGAGCTTAAAGATTATTTATTAGTCGGCTTCGGCATCGTTATGATGATAGTGGCTGCAATCAAGAACATCTTCTTCAACAAAAAGGATAAGGACTGATATTATGAGCGACAAGACTATCGGATTGATCTGGAGCATAAGCCTCATGCTCATCGGTATCATCTCCCTTGTGATAAGCATAGCGAACGTATTCGGGGAGGGTCTCCCCGATACGCCCACCAGAGTGCTTGGCATTATGCTGCTTATACTGCTGCCCGCTCTGGCAGGCTCTACGGTGGCTAAATTAATGCGTGACAGAAAGAGGAACAAGAAATGAAATATGATATAAAACGCCCTGCCTTCATGGAAGCGGCAGGCAGAAAAGGACACAACATCTTCGCAGAGCTAGGAATAAGCATACTGGTGTTCATCGCCTCCAACATAGCATTGGGTATGGTAACAGGCGTATGCAGCACGATAAATATGTTTACCGATCCCAGATATCTTGAAATGCTCGCTTCAGGCACAATGGATTTCGATCTGATAATGCAGATAGCAACAGAGCTCCCCGACTGGCTGTGGGTAGTAAACCTGTTCTGTCAGATATTCCTGACTGTCGGCTGCCTGATATACTGCCGATTCATCGAAAAGAGAAAAGTAGAAACTCTCGGCTTTGTAAAGAAGGGCGCAGTTCCGCAGTACTTTATCGGTGCGGCGCTCGGTGTGGGAATGTTCGCAGCTTCCTTTGGCATCTGCGCACTGTTCGGCAGCGCTGAGATAACAAGCGTAGCGCTCACAGGAAGTCCGCTCATGCTGGTGCTGTTCTTTATCGGCTACCTCATTCAGGGCATGGCCGAGGAAGTGTTCTGCCGCGGCTATCTAATGGTATCCATCGGCCGCAGATACTCCGTTATCACTGCTGTACTTGTTAGCTCCGTGGTGTTCGCTCTGCTTCATGCAATGAACACAGGTCTCACACTGCTGGCACTGTTCAATCTGTTCCTGTTCGGCGTGTTCATGGCGCTGCTGATGCTCCGCTACAACAACATCTGGATAGCAGGCGCAATGCACTCCCTCTGGAACTTCACACAGGGCAACATATTCGGCGTTCAGGTGAGCGGCACAAACACAGCAACTTCCGTTATGACCTCCGCAGCGGATGAGAGCATGGCACTCATAAACGGCGGCAGCTTCGGTCTGGAGGGCGGCCTTGCAGTGACATTCGTTCTGCTGGCAGGATGTGTTTTCCTCTGCATCTCCCTTGCAAGAAAGGGCTGCTTTGTGAAAAAGGAACAGGCTGTTGCGGCGGCATAAATCGGAATTTGTAGGTGCATTTTAAAAGGGGATCAGTGGCAAACGGAATGGTTTTGCACAGCAAAATCGCATCCCCATTAGGGGAATGCGAAATGGAGTTTGCGCCCCGCGTAAGCCGAGCATCGCTCGGCGTCGCTGGCAAATTCCGATTTATTGACTCCCCCCATTTGTGTTATACTGGAAATATAAAACTCAGGAGGTTTTGAAATGACCGAACAGCTTCAGGCGCTTTGTGAGCGCTTTTTACTCAACCGCGATATACTGAAAGCCGAATTCCGCTGGGAGAATCAGCTTCTTTTTCCCGTATGTGCAAGCAGCTTCTGAGACTTTTGGAGCTTTTCTCATCTCGTTGCTGTCGGTTTGTTTTTGCCTTCAAAAAATCCTGAAGCCCATCTTTACCATTTTGGTATAGATGGGCTTTTTCATCAAAACGAAAACCGCTACGCTTTCATGTGGTGCTTTTTATTGCCCTTTTCACTGTGAAAAGGAGGCGGAAAACAAGAAACAGCGGTCAGGTGCGTATCTCAGGTTATATCAACGCCGTGAATCGTGACAGTCATATATTTACCTCATATCTAAACTCAATATAACATAAATATTGAAAAATCCGCCGAAGTATGCTATACTATATAGTGGTAAAATTTTTGATACTAGTGAAAGGCGAGTAAGATGTACGTTTTTATATCCCATTCATCCCAGAACTCGGCTATTGCCGAGGATATATGCAAGCTCATAGAGAGCAACGGTCACGAATGTTTCCTTGCGCCTCGTGATATCCGCTCGGGACACGAATACGCCGAGGAGATCATCAACGGTATCGACCGCTCAGGCGTTATGGTGCTGATCCTTTCCAAGGACTCCAACGAGTCCCCTCACGTTCTGCGAGAAATAGAACGTGCTGTCAGCAAGAAGATTCCCATAATTGTATATAAGCTGGAGGATGTTCAGCTCAGCAAATCCATGGAGTACTTCCTGATGTCCCATCAGTGGGTGAGCCAAAAGCCAAATATCGAATACGGTGCGGTGGTGAAATGCATCAACGATCTTGAAAACGGCACTTTGAGGATCACACTGTCAGCTCCTTCACCTGATCCTGTACCCACTTCTGCACCCGTTCCTGCATCCACTCCTGCACCTGCGCCCGTTAATGCTACCACAGTACCCAAACCCAAGAAGAAGTTCCCCACCAAGGCGCTCATCATAATCGCCATATCGTTAGCGGTGATATTTGTCATCGGCTTAGGATTCTCGGCACTGGTTACTATGGTGGAGTCCATGACGGACGCCGTTAAGGAAGCAGGCGGTTTTGACGCACAGGTAGGCGATGGCGATAATAACATTTCGATCTCGTTTGGCAGAGACGAAACAGAGGAATCAACACAGCCGCCCATAGCGCTGGAGGGCGATCTCAATGAAGTGCTGCTGGGCGAGACTATCCGCTTCGGAACATACAACGGTCAGCCGATAGAATGGCGCTTTATACATATCTCCGATGACAACACAAAGGCAGTGGTGATCGCAGATGATATCCTAACCATGAAGTGCTTTGACGCGGCAGAGGGTGGCAAATACAACTTCTATGACGGCGAATATTACTGGAACACACCCTCCTCAGAACTTGACGCCGAGCTTGACAGGCTCATCCGCGGCGACAACAGCTGGGAGCGCTCCAACATCAGAGCATGGCTCAACTCCGAAAAGGAGAATGTTACATATATAGGACAGGAGCCGAATGCGCAGGCGATGTCAGAAGAGAAAAACGGCTACAACACCGAAGCAGGCTTCCTGAACGGATTTACGATTGAGGAGCTTGAAGCCATCGTCCCCACCGAGATCACCACAAACGGCGTTGTTACTGAAGATCGTGTCTACTTGCTCTCATACGAAGAAATGAAATGGCTGAATGCCGCAGATGTCAGCAAGTACGCGATCCCCACTCAGCAGGCAAAGGAACTTGATACCTCCCGATGGTATGAGCTGCACATGTCCGATTACGGAGTGAACGATCATTACTGGTGGCTCAGAGACGCAGACGGCACCACAGCAAGCGGCGTGAACGTTGTTTCGTTCAGCTATGCGGGCGGCAATATCATAAGCCAGCCTGCAGGCCTTGAGGGTTACGGCATACGCCCCGTAATGACGCTTGACATATCCCCAGACAGCACCGTAGTGCTGAACTATCTTGCACAGGAGTTTTTCAATGAAATTATGCAGCCTTGACAGATTCAACGACATAGTGATCCAGATACACGATAATCCCGATGCAGACGCTGTAGGTTCGGGCTATGCGATATACAGATATCTCACTGAAAAGGGTAAATCCGTGCGCCTTGTGTACGGCGGCAGATTTGCCATCAGCAAGAGCAACATGAAACTGATGGTATCTGAGCTTGATATTCCGCTGGAGCATGTGCGCGAGCTTGCTCCTCCCGAGCTGTTGCTGACTATCGACTGTCAGCACGGTCAGGGAAACGTTCAGCTTTTTGAAGCACAGAATATCGCCATGATAGATCATCACAGCACAGGCAAGGAATCCGATGATATGGCAGAGATCCGCAGCCACTTTGTAAGCTGCTCCACCATCTGCTACGATATGCTCAAGGCAGAGGGCTTTGATGTGAACAAGGATATCAGGATAGCCACAGCTCTTTACTACGGTCTGTTCATGGACAGCAATCAGCTTTCCGAGATAAATCATCCCATCGACCGTGATATGATAGACTTCCTTGAATACGACAAGCAGCTCGTCTCCCGAATGAAATTCGCTAATTTCAGCATTTCCGAACTGGAGACCGCAGGAATTGCTATCACGAACAACAACTATATCGAAAAATCCCGCTCCGCTATAGTAAAGGCAGAGCCGTGCGATCCGAACATCCTCGGCGTTATCGGCGATTTTGTAATTCAGGTGGATAGCATCGATGTCTGCCTTATTTATAACGAATGCCCGGGCGGATATAAGCTTTCTGTCAGAAGCTGCGCTCTGGATGTGCGTGCGAATGAGCTGGCGGATTTCCTCACCGAGGACATCGGCAACGGCGGCGGTCATCTCGACAAGGCGGGAGGATATATCAACACCGCTAAATTTGCGGCGAAATATCCTGACTCCTATCCCGAGGAATATTTCCGCATGAGGATGAACGAGTATTTCGAGGGATACGATGTTATCCGCTACACCGACGGCTGCCAATGCAGGGACGAGCTGAAGCGCTACAAAAAGCTCCCCGGTGAGTTCGGCTTCATCCCATCCACAGACCTCTTCCCCGAAGGCACAAAGTGCAAGCTGAGAACACTGGAGGGCGATGTTTTCATCACCGCCGAGAAAGATATCTACATCGTTATCGGCTCCCGCGGCGAGATATATCCTGTTGCAAAGGACGTTTTTGCAACAAAATATATCCCCACAGGAAAGCTGTTCACAAAAGAATTTGAGTATGCTCCCACCATCATTAATCTCGATGAGAACAAGCAATATGAGATCATGCCGATGGCACTGAGCTGCACCTCGATTCCCGGTGCGGAGCTGCTGGCAAAGCCACTGGAGCGCTACACAAAGGTATTCACCAAATGGGATTACGAATCCTACATGGCAGGCTACAAGGGCGATATGCTCTGCTATGCAGCGAACGATGATAAAGATGTATACATCATCAAAAAGGATGTATTCAGTGGAATTTATGAGCCTGTATAAATAAAAAAAACAACAAAGCCTGAGAAGAAAACACATCTTCTCAGGCTTTTTCTATCTCAGCGGTAAAATCGGAAGTTGTAGGCGCATTTTAAAAGGGGATCAGTGGCAAACGTAATGGTTTTGCGTAGCAAAATCGCATTCCCATTAGGGGAATGCGAAATGGAGTTTGCGCCCCGCGTAAGCAGTGTAAGCGCAGCGTCACTGCGTCGCTGGCAAATTCCGATTTATCAATACAACTCAGGCAGTGTATCCTTTGTAACGGAATACGGACTATCATACAGCTGACGCAGAACTTCCTTGGTGGTGTACTTTTCTGTCAGGCTGAATTCCTTTGACCAGGTCATGAAGCTCGCCCAGCCTATACCCTCGCACACCACATCCTTTGCACAGGGGACTGTACCTATCTCACCGATAATGGATATCTTAGAAGTCGGTGTTATCTGCAGCAGATTGTAGTACATATCCTTCTGCGAGGTATGCTCATGCTCGGGCGGGTACATATCACGGGAGATGATATCCACCACATCATCGCCCGGATAGCACTCAGGCACCTGAGAATTCCACACCCAAATAAGATTATCAAGATGATGAACGTTGGTGTATCTGTCATACATCATGCGGAACAGCTTTTTTACGGTATCAGCGCCCTTTGCGCCCCACCAGAACCAGTTTCCGTCTCCCTCGTGAAAAGGTCTCCACAGAATAGGGATCTGCTTTTCGCAGAACGGGCGCAGCAGGCCTGCCATCATATCCATATCCGAGATGAGCGCCTTATGCTCGGGGGTTCCCTCGATCACTGCACGGCTTGCGTCAAAATCAGTGTTGCAGCTGAAAAAGGATTTGGAACGTCCGCCGAGAGGTGAGAACCAGTGCCATGTAAAGGTGATGAGTCCCTTTTTCTCCGCCCATTCCCATGCACGCTTCAGGGTGCCATAATTCTCCATCACCTCGGTCATGCACTCCTCATCGGTGTCGAGATAATTGATATTCGGAGAATAAGAGAGCAGCTCAAAACCGAGCAGCGCAGGCTGCTTGCCTGTGACATCCTCAATATAGTGCAGCTCCTCCTGAGCCATAGTCTGCGTGTGCTGACCTGTTATCAGCTTTTTATATGTGACATCGGAAAGATATTTCATCACGTTCTTTACGCACTGCTGTGCGTTGGGATTGCAGGGTGTATACAGCTTATCACTCATAGCGGCTGATCCTTTCTGTTTTGGAGATTTTGTTTTGGAGAATTGTAACATATTCCCGCCACATTGTCAAGAGGTTTTTCCTTTTCTCGTAAGCCTGAATTGCTTTGGCGTGATACCACGCAGCTTTTTGAAGCTCTTTATCAGGTGGCTGCAATCCGAAAAGCCCGTTTCCTGACTGATGTAGCTGAGATCATGCTCCGTAAAGAGCAGGAACTCCTCCGCCTTGAATATTCTCATGCGTTCAATGTATTCCTTGCAACTCATGCCGTAGGTCTCGTGGAATTTCTTTGCAAAGCAGGAATAGCTCATGCCACACTGCTTGGCGATGTCCGCCACACGCAGCTCCTCCCCCATGCAGGAATCAATATATTCAGTGATGCTGTCGATATCGTAGTTGTCGCTCTCTGCCTCCTCATCGCTGATGATAAAGCCATCATCCAACCAACGGCGGATGATGCTCATCAGCAGCCAGTAAACATGAGTCTGCAGCATAAGATCATAGCCGTATGCATGCTGCTGCATCTCCTCCACGCAGCGCCTGAAAAGCTCATCGCCGCCCATCATCTCAGCCTGCTCACGAGGGAAGTATATCGGCATTCCCTGCAGCTCCGCCTGGCGAAAGATACTGCGCAGCTTTGGCGCATACGGCGTTGTGATGGCAAAGCGGTTGATATCGAATTTCAGCACGGAATATTTCAGCGGATCCCGGTCAACAGCAAAGATGGAATGCACCGCCCTTGAGCGAAACACGATCATGTCGCCCTCGCTCATTATATAGCTGTCATCGCCGCAGCGCATTTCCGCAGTTCCCTCGGTAATATAGATGACCTCATAAAAGTAATGCCAGTGTGGCCGTATGGGAAAGCTCTGACAGGCAGTATCGAAAACGAAACATTCAATGGGCATATCCAGACTGTCAGTCTTTTCAAACAGATAGTGCATAAGGAGCCTCCAAAAGAGATTTTTACGATTTTTCCGTATGAACATTATATCACATATTTCCCGAAAATGATATACTTAAATAAAAATTTTATAGGGGGGATATTTGTGGATTTCATCAAGGGCATCACCTTCGCACCATTTGCCCGCAGAGGTCTGCTCTCATCAAAGGAAGCGAGAGAGAGTCTTGACAACCTCGTGAGCCGCACAAATGCCGACTTTATCATACTGGTACCAAACGGGCTGCAGGATACGCCGCAATCCGAAACGATAGACTTCTGCACCGAAGCCACCATGTCAGACGAGGAACTGCGCGACTTCATTGCCTATGCAAAGAGCAAAAGGCTGAGAGTAGCTTTGAAACCCACCGTCAATTGCCGAAACGGCACATGGCGCGCGCATATCAACTTCTTTGACGAAGATGTGGTGTGCGAGCCAAAATGGTGCAACTGGTTCAGAGCATACACTGAGTTCCAGCTGCATTACGCTCGGATAGCCGAGGAATGCGGCTGCGAGATGTTCATAGCGGGCTGCGAAATGGTGCAGTCCGAGCGCAGAGCAGATGAATGGCGCAGGCTCATTTCCGATATCCGCAGTGTATATCACGGACTTGTTTCGTATAATACAGATAAGTATCAGGAGCATAACGTGAAGTGGTGGGACGCAGTTGATGTGATATCCTCCAGCGGTTACTATCCCATAAACGACTGGGAGCGACAGCTTGACCGCATCGAGGCGGTGGTGAAAAAGTACGGAAAGCCGTTCTTCTTTGCGGAATGCGGATGTATGTCCACCGCAAACTCAAATCTCGTGCCGAACGACTGGTCTGTACGAGGAGAGGTGGATCTGCAGGGTCAGGCAGACTGGTACGCCGAGATGTTCCGTGCCTGCGAAAACCGCGACTGGGTGAGCGGTTTCGCAATATGGGACTGGTGCGGCAGACAGTATCCTCTCCACAAGGCGCAGACTCACGGCGGCTATGAGACCTACGGCAAGCCCGCCGAAAAGGTCATTTCAGATTACTATTCCACAAAATAATCATATACGGAGGAAATCATCATGGAAAATTTCAACTTCTACAGCCCCACCGAATTTGTTTTCGGTAAGGACAGAGAAAACGAAGTCGGCGCTCTCGTCAGAAAGCACGGCGGCAGCAGAGTGCTGGTGCATTTCGGCGGCGGCTCAGCCGAGCGCTCGGGTCTGCTGGACAGAGCGAGAGCCTCACTCAAAGCCGAGGGAGTTTATTTCACTGAGCTGGGCGGCGTTCAGCCGAATCCCCGTGACACTCTCGTCTACAAGGGCATTGAGATCTGCAAGGCAGAGAATATCGACTTTATCCTGTCCGTAGGCGGCGGATCCACGATAGATTCCTCCAAAGCCATCGCAGCGGGCGTGCTGTATGACGGCGATTTCTGGGATTTCTACTGCGGCAAGGCAAGAATAGAAAAGGCACTGCCCGTCGGCACCGTGCTGACTATCGCCGCAGCAGGCAGCGAAGGCTCACCCAGCTCCGTTATCACACAGGACGCCACAGGCACAAAGCGCGGCACAGGCTCCGATCTCATCAGACCGAGATTCTCCGTGCTGAATCCCGCTCTTACCTGCACTCTCCCTGCATATCAGACAGCCTGCGGCGCAGCGGATATCATGGCACACGTTTTCGAGAGATATTTTACCAACACTCCCGAAGTTGAGGTTACAGACCGACTTTGCGAGGCTGTGCTGCTCACCATGATAAAGGAGACTCCCCGTGCCATTGCCGAGCCTGAAAACTACGATGCAAGGGCAAACATCATGTGGGCAGGAATGGTTGCACATAATGATATCGTAGGCGTAGGCAGAAGTCAGGACTGGAACAGCCACGGCATCGAGCACGAGCTTTCGGGTCTGTACGATGTTGCCCACGGCGCAGGTCTTGCAGTTATCATGCCCGCCTGGATGGAATTCGTCATGAGCCATGATGTTATGCGATTCGCTCAGATGGCAACACGTCTTTGGGGCTGTCAGATGAACTTCCAGCACCCCGAAGTAACAGCAATGGAGGGCATCCGCCGCTTCAGACGCTTCCTGCACGATATCGGTCTGCCGATAAATCTCGCAGAGCTTGGTGCCAAGGAGGAGGACATCCCCACCCTCGTTGCAAATCAGGGCGTGAAGGACAGGACATGGGGCTTTGTAAGACTCAGCTCGGATGACATCACCATGATCTATAAGATAGCAGCTAAGGCAACCGTATAACGAAAGGAGCGCATCATGAAAGCACTATTCATCGGCGGAACAGGCACCATCAGCATGGCGATAACAAAGCAGCTTGCACAGGATCCCGACTGGGAGCTGTATCTGCTCAACCGAGGCAGCCGCACTTCTCAGCTGCCCGAAAACGTTAAGGTGATCAATGCAGATATCAACAACGAGCAGCAGGCGGCAGCGGCTCTCGGCGATATGAGCTTTGACTGCGTGTGCGATTTTATCGGCTTTGTTCCCTCGCAGCTTGAGAGAGATTATCGTCTGTTCAACGGCAGAACCAAGCAGTTCATGTATATCAGCTCCGCAAGCGCTTATCAGAAGCCGCTTTCGGACTACCGTATAAACGAGGGCACTCCCCTCGCAAACCCCTACTGGGAATATTCCCGCAACAAGATAGCCTGCGAGGAATTCCTGATGAAAATGTACCGCGAAAACGGTTTCCCCGTGACGATAATCCGTCCCTCCCACACCTACGACGAGCGCAGCGTACCGCTGGGGGTTCACGGCGACAAGGGCAGTTGGCAGGTGGTAAAGAGAATGCTGGAGGGCAAGCCTGTCATAATCCACGGCGATGGTACGACTCTGTGGACAATGACCCACAACAGCGATTTTGCAAAGGGATTTATCGGTCTGATGGGCAATATACACGCTATCGGTGAGGCTTTCCAGATAACCTCCGATGAATCTGTCACATGGAACCAGATATACAAGGCTATCGCAGATACTCTCGGCGTTGAGTTCAAGCCGTACTATGTTCCCTCAGATTTCCTGCACGCAGTGAGCAACTATGATTTCGAGGGCAGCCTTATCGGCGACAAGGCAAACTCAGTGGTATTCGACAACAGCAAGCTGAAAAAGGCGGTGCCTGATTTCGTAGCAACTGTACGATACGATCAGGGCATCCGCAAAACAGTGGAATACGTCCTCGCCCACGAGGAGTTCCAGACCCCCGACCCCGAATTTGACGCATGGTGCGATAAGGTCATCAATGCACTTGAAAACGCTAAAAAGGAGATAAACTAACATGGTAAACGTAAAAGGAAGATGGGCGCTCATCACAGGCGCAGCAAGAGGAATCGGCTATCTCACAGCAATATTCATGGCGCAGAGAGGATGCAATCTCATCCTGCACAGCCGTGATATCAATCACACAGAAAAGGTGCTTTCCGAAGTAAAGGCGCTGGGCGTTGAGGCTTACGCTGTGGCAGCGGAGCTTTCAAATCTTGACAGCGTACAGGCTATGCTTGACGAGATCGACAGCCGCGGCACTCAGGTGGATATCGTACTCAACAACGCAGGTATGCAGATAGCTTACCGCACAGAATATTTCAAGACCCCCGTGTCCGACTACACAGAGAGCATTAAGATCAACACCATCGCTCCCGCAATGATCTGCTATCACTTCATGCCTAAGATGATCGAGCGTGGCTTCGGACGTATCCTGAACACCACCAGCGGAATCCGTCTTGAGCCTGAGCAGGCAGGCTATTCTGCAAGCAAGGCGGCACTGGACAAGATCACCATTGACCTCGGCTCAAAGGTTGAGGGAACAGATGTGATGATAAACCTCACCGATCCCGGATGGTGCAGAACTGACCTCGGCGGTCCTCACGCTCCCAACGCACCCGAGAGTGCTATCCCCGGCATCGTTGTAGGTGCATTTGTGGACGACAAGAAGTCGGGCAGATTCCTGACCGCTCCCCACTTCACAGGCATGACCCTCGAAGAAGCAGTTGCAAAGGCAGAGGCTGAATTTGACAGCCCCTATGGTAAGTAATAAAGGAGACACATGAAAAGAATCATCACCGCTATTGTTTCTGCAGCCGTGCTGTTAAGCTGCACAGGCTGCATTGCACATAAACATCCTGACGAAGCCATCGAACAGGTCGAGCCGCAGATCACACAGAATGATGTGGTATCCTCCGTCACTCACGAGACCGTTGAGACGCCCGACAACGGCGAAGTTATGACCACAGCGGCAGGCTTTTCCGTAAACGGCACAAAGCTCATAGACGCAAAGGGTAACGAGTTCATCATGCGCGGCATCAACCATCCGCACTGTTGGTTCCTTGATACAGATACTACAGCTCTCCCTGCTATAGCCGAGACAGGCTGCAACACCGTGCGTATCGTATGTGGCGCAGGAATCCAGTACCCAAAGGATACCGTAGAATCACTGAACGCTGTCATCGAGCAGTGCAAGGCGCTTGACATGATAGTAGTTCTTGAAGTGCACGACATAACAGGCAAGGACGATATCGGTCTGCTGGAACAGGTCACCGATTACTGGATAGAAGTAAAGGACGCGCTCATCGGTAATGAAGCTTACGTTATCCTGAACATCGCTAACGAATGGGTAGGAAAATGGGACAGCAATATATGGCGCGACGGCTACACCGCATCCATTCCCCGACTCCGTGAGGCAGGCATCAAGAACACCATCATGGTTGACGCAGGCGGCTGGGGACAGTACGGAAAGAGCATCAAGGAATGCGGCATGGAAGTGTTTAACTCCGATCCCGATAAGAACACTATGTTCTCCGTGCATATGTACGGCTCCGCTGGCAAGAATAGCGACACAATCGAAGCCGCAATCAAGGGTGCAACCGACCAGGGACTCTGTATCTGCGTAGGCGAGTTCGGTTACAACCACTCCGACGGTGACGTTGACGAGGCTTACATTAT
>JAZKZL010000194.1:0-5034 GCA_045612645.1 Oscillospiraceae bacterium | reverse complement strand
AGATCCCATTCCTCCACGTCTATACCGCCGTCCTTCATACGGACAGCCATAGCCGCCTTTGATACGCCCTTCATCATGATTCCCTCAATAAGCGCCTGACCGCCGATCTTGGTCATCTTGCAGCATTTTTCGTTCTTATTGCTCATTGTCGTTCCTTTCCCGCTTAACGATAAGCGGCAGTGTGATGGTTACCGTTGTTCCCACATTCAGCTCGCTCTGTATATCTAACGAGCCTCCGTGCATGGATATTATCTCATCCGCCACGGCAAGACCTATGCCCGAACCGCGGCGTGTGCTGTTTGCCTTATAGAATTTCGCCTTTACCTTTGGCAGATCCGCAGCCGCGATACCGCAGCCGTTATCCGCAACGGAGATGTGGATGACATCGTCGTTCTTTTCAACGCTGATGTTTATCACCGCGCCCTCGTCGGAGTACTTAATAGCGTTATCTATAACATTTATAAACACCTGACGCAGCCTGTTTTTGTCGCCATATACCATGCAGAAGAACTCAGGCTCGCTGTAGCTTATGGTCTTGTTTTCCTTGCCAGCCTTGTCGTAATATATCAGCAGCGCATCGTCCAGTTCTGCGATTATATCGGTGTTCGCCATCTGCAGAGTGAACTTTCCGTTCTGTATACGTGAGAAGTCCAGCAGCTCCTCCACCATGCCCTCAAGGCGCTCTGTCTCGCTGGTTATCACCTTCATGCCCTTGCCGAAGGTAGCCTCGTCATAGCCGTGAGCAAGCGTCTCGCTCCAGCCCTTGATGGCTGTGAGCGGTGTTCTCAGCTCATGTGAAACAGAGGAGATGAAGTCGTTCTTTATTGCCTCGGAGTTTTCAAGCTCATCCGCCATGTCGTTGAACACCTTGGAAAGCTCGCCTATCTCATCATTGTTCTTTATCGCAATGCGCTCGGAAAAATCACCCTTGGCAAGTTTCTGAGCTGTGGCGCTTATCTCCACCAGCGGCACGCAGATGGATTTTACGAAATACAGTCCCGTAAACACAACAAGCAGAATAATGCCTGCACTTACCGTCATTACCACTGCCATTATAACAGAAAGCTGCTCGTCGATAAGGCTGAGCGATGTGACAAATCGCAGCGCCTTGAAGCTGACGCTCGGCTGTGGTATGGTCACGGTAACGGCAAGTACCTTTTCGCCGCCGTCATTTCCGATGAAAACGCCCAATCCGTCCTCAGCCCTCAGCGCCTGCTCATAATCGGGCATATTATAGCTGCTGTCGGGCGAGAATCCACTGGAGGAAAGCGTGACCTCGCCATTTCCATTGATGGACATAAGCTCCATCTGATCCTTCTTCTCGAAGTTCTCAATGACCTCACGCACCTCGCTGGAATAGTTCACCGCAAGATCCTCGTAAAGCCTTGCAAGAACTGTCGCGGTGGTGTTCGCCTCGGAAACGAGATAATTCTCCGCCGTGCTGTAGTAATACTGCCTTGTGAAATAGTAAACGCCTAAGTTCACAAGGATAAGCAGCACTCCTACGACGCTCAGCGTATTCATCATCCAGCGCCATGCGATAGAGCTTCTTGGCGTGATGCTCCTGCGGGCAGGAGCTGTTCTGACTAATTCGCTCATATCATGCATTCCACTTGTAGCCAAAGCCCCAGATGGTCTGGATATACTTCGGGTTGGAGGGGTCTTCCTCTATCTTCATACGCAGACGTCTTATATTCACGTCCACCACCTTATCGTCACCGTAATAAGCGTCGCCCCAGATGTGACGGAGTATCGTCTTTCTGTCAAGAGCGGCACCCTTGTTCTTCAGCAGATATTCCATGATGTGATATTCCACCTGCGTAAGCTCGATAGGCTCGCCGTCCTTGCTTACGGTGCGGCTCTGATAATCCAGAATGAAAGGGCCCGAAACGATGTTCTTAGCCTCCTCCTGACGAACATGGTTCACGTTCACGCGGCGGTAGATCGCGTCAACTCTAGCCACAAGCTCGGAGGGAGAAAAAGGCTTGGTCACATAATCATCTGCGCCTATCATCAGGCAGTTGACCTTATCCATCTCCTGACTCTTTGCGGAGAGCATTATAATGCCTATTTCGGAACTTTGCTCCCTTATCCAGCGGCAGAGGGCAAAGCCGTCCATACCGGGCATCATTATATCAAGGAGAGCCACATCAAAATCGCCCTCCTGCTTGCGGTAGACCTCAACGGCCTCCTCGCCGCTGCCCACATCCACCACATCATATCCCGAACGTCTGAGGTTTATCACCACAAAGTCGCGGATGGCTTCTTCATCTTCACAAACTAATATACGTTTCATGCTATTCCCTTTCATCACAACAGAATAAAGCTGTCCTGAAGCTCGCTCATGCTGAGAGCGAGCTTGCCTGTGTCATATCCGTCTGCCTGATAGCAGTAATAAAGGCTGTCCTCATTGGCACCGATGAGGGTCATGCCCGTCACCGATTTTTGAGCGCTGCTATCGCCTTTGTCCACTATCTTTATGCGCATAAGCTCGGTGGATTCATCCACTGTAAGTCCCTTTTCCTGCGAATACGAAATGAAGATTATCTCGTTCTCCAGCAGGTTCGGCACTGCGGTAACGATACCGTACCATCGGTTCGGGAACATAAGTGCAAAGCTGTATTTCCTGCTGTAGTATCCGTAATGCTCCTGCAGGATGCTGTTAAAGCGCACATTATACCACTGCACCGCACAAAGCTGCTCGTTCTTTGGAAGGGTCTCGTAACCGGGGAGCGGCGTCATGCTCGGGATCTCCATATAGCCGTCGCTGTCGATATCCGTGCAGAAAAGATCAGCGGTATAGTCATTGGAGAAGCGGCTGATAACTCCGCTGTCAGGGCTTACAAGGCTGTTGCCCGAACAATAGATGACATCCGTGCCATACTGCCCCTGACCTCTCGAATAATCAATGTAAAGGGCAGGCATATTATTATCACCTGTACCCTTGGTGACTCTCAATATCTCGGCATGAGTGCCTGCAAGCTCTGCCTGACTCATTCGCCTGAGCTTTCCGCCGCTGCGGCTGAACATATAAGCCGTAGAAATTCCCGTTACCTTATCTGCCACAACGGTAACAAGCTCGTTGCGACCATCCAGATCAAGATCCACCACCTCAAGGCAGGAATAAAAGGAATTGTACAGCTCCTCAACTATGCCATCCGCATAATTCATCACGCTGAAAGCCTTTTCCGTCTGATTGAGCATGGAGTAGCGAACCACAATATCCACATTATCTCCATCGCCGATGCTGGTAAAGCTGAGGCTGTCCACCTCACTGCCCATGCATGCCACATCATACACTGCCTGCCATCTTCCGTTGTACTGGTCAAGCACCTTCATGCGCAGACCCGATTCGCCCGTCTGCACGGAATCCGAGGCGTAGAACACCATCGCCTCATCGCTCGGCTCGCTGTCTATATTCCTTACAACGAAGGCAGAGCGGAAATCACCACTCTTGGGATATTTCAGGCTGATGCCGCTGCCCGTGCTGCTTATCAGAGCCTGATATATTTCATTCTGCTGCTCATCAAGCTTCGGCGGCACAAGAAGATTGTCCACCGAAACGCCCGCCGAGCAGGCAGAAAACATCAACGCAGCCACCAATGCGCCAAAAGCTTTGAGTTTTTTCACAATGTTCTCCTAACGTTGAAATGTCATTCGGGCGGGAATGCGTCAGATACGAGGGAACTCACTGAACAGTCAGGCTCTCCGCTTGAAAAAACGGATGATGATTTCTCGTCCGAACGACTAGATATAGTAATACTTAATATCATTATAGCACAAATATAGAAATAATGAAAGAGTTTTTTTGAAATTTTAAGCTGATTTTCATATTTTCTCAAAAATATGTCCACGCTTGCAATTTAGGATGATATGTGATATATTTAATTAAGACATCGGGCAAGGAGATGATATCATGGAAAATATGTGGCTGCGCTATTTCATGGATGATGAAAGCTTTCCGTTCTTCATACAGTACGGCGGACACGAGGAAAAGATGTTCGTTCACGGTCATGCCGATTTCTTTGAACTTGTGATAGTTATGGACGGCTCTGCAGATCATGTTGTGGGCGACGAACGCTTCACTGTTAAAAAGGGTGATGTTTTCGTAATGGGCAAGGATATACAGCACGGTTATGATAATGCGGTGAATTTCCGCATCTGCAATATAATGTTCCGTCCCGATGCACTGCTCAACGGTGACAATGATATCAAGCAATGCACCGGATTCCATGCACTTTTCCTGCTGGAAGCGCAGCTGAATAATTCCGAGGGTTTCAAAAGCCGTCTGAAGCTCTCACCTGCGGATTTCTCGGAGCTTGAACATCTGCTGGATAAAACGGTGGAGGAATATTCCGCTGACCGCCCAGGCAAAAAGACCCTTCTGCTATCCTGCTTCATGCAGATCGTGGTAAAGCTCTCTCGCCTGTACGACGCGCCCGCAAAACAACGCGAGATAAGCGGCATTGCAGATGCCGCGGCTTTCATGGAAAACCACTATATGGAAGATATCACAATAGAGCAGGTGCTGGAGATATCACATTATTCACAGCGCCACTTTATCAGGCTGTTTTCCTCGGTATATAGTATCACTCCACAGAAATATCTTATGAACATCCGCATCCGCAGAGCCTGCGTCCTGCTGAGAGAAAGCACGATGCCCATCACAGAGATTGCTCTGCGCTGCGGTTTCAGCGATTCCAACTATTTCAGCCGCGCCTTCAGAAAGGCAAACGGCATAACACCCTCGCAATACAGAAACGCATCGTTGACAGATGGATGATACATAGATCGGAATTTGAAACGCTCCGCGTTTGAAATTCTAATGAATATTGAATAGAGCATAACGAATAATTAACGAAGTCGCCTGCGGCGACATATTTAAATATACGGCGAAGCCGCACCGATATTTTTCATTATTCAATATTCTTTATTCAACATTCATTTGAGCGTAGCGACACATCCCGATTTATGCCCCTTGCGGTGTGGCCTTGCCGCCGTTTAGACGAAATGTAGTCGCAAATAAGGGGTCAA
>JAZKZL010000193.1:0-7156 GCA_045612645.1 Oscillospiraceae bacterium | reverse complement strand
GCGGGGATGAACTTCTCGGCATTGTGGGCATGGATATAGACTTTACAATGCTGGAAGAGCTTGTGGACAGCATCCGTGTTTATGACACGGGATTTGCTTACCTTGTGGAGGATGATGCGAATTTCACTGTGATCCATCATCGTGACCTTGAAATGGGCAGGAATGCACTGGATGAGAATATAGAGTTCGTTTCGGTCATTGATGATTATGATGTGGATATCGAAAATGCAAGCCTGTATGATTACACATACGGCGGTGTTGAGAAGAAGATGTCTTACAGAAAGCTGAACAATGATGTGAATCTTGTTATTTCCGCACCCGTAAAAGAGATCAACAGCACCCGAAACTCTCTTTACCTGCAGATAACGGTCACTACATTGCTTATTTCGGGAATATTCGTTGCGATAACCGTGCTTATATGCCGCAGCCTTGTTCGTCCTCTCAGAGAGCTTACGGAGGAGACCGTGAGGATCGCTGAGGGCGATCTTGATGTGGAGATCCACAATAACACAAAGGATGAGGTAGGCGTACTTGCAAACAGCTTCCGTGATATGGCAGAGAAGCTGAATATCTACATCGAAAAGATCCACCACCTTGCAAATACAGATTCACTGACAGGTACGGAGAACAAGACTGCTTATGATTCGGCTGTGCAAAAGCTGGAGGATCAGATAAAGAGCGGCGAAGCAGAGTTTGCTGTGGCAGTTCTGGATATAAACGGACTTAAGCAGACTAACGACACAAAGGGTCACATATACGGCGATAAGCTTATCAACCGCTGTGTGAAGATCATAAGATCGTCTTTTGGCGGATGTCATGTGTACAGGATAGGCGGCGATGAGTTTGCGGTGCTGCTTAACGGTGAGGCTCTTCAGAAGCAGGATGAATATCTGTCAACCCTTGCGGCAGTACTGGAAGAGGACAGGCTCTCTGTCGGCGACAGCTATGTAGCGCTTGCATACGGCATTTCGGAATATCGCAGCACAGACAGCTGCTTTGCAGATGTGTTCAATCGTGCCGATAAGATAATGTACGAGAACAAGAAAGCGGTAAAAGCCGCAGCAGGAATAACAGATTAAAAGAATCCGCCGCACGGTGTTGGCTGTGCGGCGGATTTTGTATGCTGTGTAATTAATTCGAGCGGCTGAATTTCAGCTTGTAGTAATAGATACCGAAGCCGAGTCCTACAAAGCCGCCGATGATGTGACCGAGCTGTGATATGCCGTCGGCAGGGGCGGCAAGCGCGTTGAACACCTCTCTGCCGAGGTACATTACGGAGACAAGAATGAGCGTTATCGGTATTCTGCCCTTTTGCATGTTGGTGAAAGCGCTGAGGATTATCATCATGAACACCACTCCGCTTGCGCCGATTATCCCAGTGGAGAAGAATATACCGTGGATGATTGCAGTTATCACTGCATTGCAGAGTATCATTATAACAAGATTAGAGCTGCCGTAGCGCTCCTCCACTGCGGGTCCGACGAGCAGCAGAAGAATAAGGTTTCCGAACAGGTGATCCCAGTCGGCGTGACCTGCGATGTGCAGTATGGCACGGACGTATGTAAGCGGATCCAAAAGGCTTGCGTGGCCGTAGCTTGCAAGGAGGTTTGCATTCATCCATCCTGCGGTGAGGTAATTCAGCATCAGCAGCACGGTGCAGATTATGGCGTAGGTCAGCACCACGGGGGAGTTATAGTGCAGCTTTGAGAGCAGATTATTTTGTTTCATAGCGGCTCCTTTCAAGACGTTGTGTTACCTTAATTCTAGCATAACGGATATGCGGTGTCAAGTTTATGAAAAAATTTTTGAAATAATATGTAACCTTTTCTGAAATGGGTGGGTCTTATGTTACGAGGAGGCGATAATGATGGAAGACAACAAGATAATAGATATGTTTTTCTCCCGCAATGAGCAGGCAATAGCCGAAACACAGACAAAATACGGCAGGCTCTGCAACAATATAGCGTATGGAATACTCGCAAATAATGAGGACAGCGAGGAATGCGTCAGCAGCTCGTATGTAAAGCTGTGGAACGCTATCCCACCGAAGCACCCCGAATCGCTGTGCGGATATCTCTGCATGATAGTACGCAACACGGCGCTTACGGCATTCGATAAGCTGAAGCGCAGGAGCTATGAGGAGCAGTACGACGAGCTTGCGGAGATAATTCCCGATAACACCACAGTGGAAAGCAGATTTGAAAGCACACAGCTGGGCGAGTGGATAAACGAATTCCTCGCAAAGGAGAGCCGCAAGAGCCGTGAGGTATTCGTTTCGAGATATTATTTCAATATGTCGGTGAATCAGATCGGCAAGGGACTCGGCATGACGGACAGCGCAGTAAAGACAAGACTTTCCCGTGTGAGAGCAGGACTGAAAGATTATCTGAAAGAGAGGGGCGTTGAGTTATGAGAGAACGTTGGGATGAAGCGATAAATAAGATCGATGAAAAATACATAGCAGAGGCGGCGCAGACTCATGCAAAGCACGCTGAAAAGCAGCGTGAAGCGGAGCAGTTTGAGGCAGAGGGCGAGCATCCCACTGCGATCACTACAGTTCGGAATAAAAAGAGCGGCAAGGGCAAGATAATAGGTTTCTGCGCTGCGGCTGCGGCGGTGGCACTTGTTGCGATAGGCGGCGGTGTCATGATGGGCAGGGACGACAGCATCCTCACAGGCGATACAACCACAGAGGCAACCATTGAGGCTACTGTGGAGACCGATGAAACATCCGAGCAGATCGTTATCACCGAGAGGGAATTCACACACCTTGACCTTGATGATTACAGCGCTTATTCCGTTTCCCGTTATAATGTTTCGGTGGAAGTAACGGAATATATGCTTGAGGGACTTAATGAGGCAGTAAGCGGCTTTGCAAAGAATGAGCCTGTGGATTCCATCGCAAGGGATGAGGCTTATTCCGCAGCTCTGAGGCTCTACAAAAGTGATACCGTGGATGGACATTATGATCAGCTCCGCCTGCATAAGACGATAGATGCTCCTGATTCTCCGCTTTATTACTACAGCCTTTCCGATACCAACATCACGACATATTTCGAGATTTCCGAGCAAAGTTATGATGATATGAGCATATGGCTTGCATCCTATGCGCCCGATTATATCAATGCAAAGGTGCTTGCTGAGGATGATCTCGGCAATGTTACCCGTCCCGAGGATGGTATCTACTATGTACAGGACAGCAACGGCGGCGTTTACAGCGTTAATTTTGACGAGAGATTTGCGGTGGGAGATACTCTGCGTGTATGGTTCTACGGCGGCGTAATGGAGACCTACCCCGCAGGACTTAACGAGATAAAGGCAGAGCGCATCTACGATATTGCATCGGATGAGAACACTCTCATTCTCGAGGGCATGGAGTTAAGCTATGATCCCGATGTTTTTGAGGAATACTTCCTCGGTGAGTGGAAGAGAACGCTCGCTGACTTTGACTGGACTCATACTTTTGATTACAACAGTGATCTTGTGTATAATTATTCATGCGGCGTGCTTTCCGATGGATATTATCTGTTCTATTACAGCGGCGGTCAGCCTGAGTTCTTCTTTATTCCAAAGGAATATCCGCATTCAATGTTCCGTTACAGCGACATGATTCCTAGTACGCACAAGCGCAACAGCCGTGCTACGGAGTATATCTTCTGTGCGGATATCGGCAACACGCTTTCGGGTGCGCTGAACTATATGGGTGAGATCGAGCTGCTTACCCGCATGGGTGATAATTTCCCTGAGATATACAACAGCCTGCTTGAGGGCTTTACAGATAATGAGGGCAGACAGTGGAGCTTTGCAAGGGGAGATGCCGGCACACCTAACGATCCCAAGGTGCATCTGAAGGACTATTCGCAGGGCGGAATCTCCACCTATGCGGAGATCTTTATGGAGTATTACGATCCTGCCACATTCGATCAGGCGAACAATGCGGAAACAAGATGGTACAGCCACTTTATCCAGAAGACCGAGAACCACTATTATGAGCTTATCGCAACACTGCCCTGTGATGAAAATGGCAACGTATATCCCGATTCCGAGTACAAGAGCTTTTCCGAGGATGATCTGTACGGTCACGATGTAACGGCGGGATTCTCATGGGCAGGAAACTATGAAAATATCGTATATCCGCAGGTGTATGTGGCGGATACAAACACCCGCAAGGTGCTGGCTCAGACAGAGCTTGTAAGCCCTGCAATGTCCACCTACGGCGGCTCTATCCTCGGGGGAACAAGCATCATCGTGCAGGATGTGCCGCTTGAAAGCGGTGCGGCGTTTGCTGTGCTCGTTCCTGTAGGCTATAACGAGGAAGCAGGGGAGATACGCTATTATGCGACCTTTTACAGCTATGACAAGATAAACAAAGAGATATCTCTGCTGGGCGAAGACGGCTTGTTCCGTGAGTGCATGAATGCTGATATCACCACCGATCGTGAAAATAATCTCGTCAAGATACTTACGCCCGATCATGCCTTAGAGGTCTATCGCATAGATCTCAGAAACAACACCGTGGAGCTTATCGAAAGCGGCAACGAGGATGGCACATTCGAGTTTGATCTAAACAACGGCGGCACAGGCAAGGAATTTGAAGTGTTCTCCACGGCGTTTGCAGGCGAGTGGATCAGCGGTTCTGAGAAAATGGAGCTTGATCTGTACTCCGATATGTTCAGCTATTCTGACCATGCGTGGTTCTATGAGGACAACAGCGGCTATTTCATGATGGCAAACAGCAGATTGTGGTTTGTTCCCGTGGATAACAGAGACGCAATGTATTATTACGAGGGTCTGGCAGGCAGCGGAACTCTCGCATTTGATGACGCAGACAAGGTATACAGCCGCAGCGGAGCGCTTGAGGACTTCTACGGCGGCGAGGGCGAGATGGGCTGGTTTGGTCTGCTGAACTTCCTCTACACAGCGGACGACAGCGGCGTTACCGTTGACGAGCTTTTCGATATGGAGATAACGGACGAAAACGGCAATGTATGGGTGCGCACACCTGACAGATCCATCGACTGGGGCGGCTTCTACGAGGGTCGTGTAAACGGTGATACTGTTTATTTCCTGAAGATGCAGAGCAAGAATTTCCCCGATACATTCAAGTATTTCAGCTTTGATTTTAATCTCACAGAGCTGAGAAACGGCAACCTTGTGTATTCCGATGTGCATTACAGCTTTAACATGGGTGTCTTTGATACAAATGAGCTTGCCTCCGATTATGCGGCAGAGGCAAAGGCTGACTCGGACAGCATCGGATACGGCTGTTTCATAGTGGATACGAATTTCTACCCACTGGATAACGGCGGCTATTACGCTGTGCGCATGATGGGCAACAACGGTGCTCAGTGGCTCAGCTACGGCGAGGTATTCTACAACTCCCGTGACTTTGACGGCGTGGAGGGCTATGAAAAGGTCTGCGAGACGAATGTCTGCGACTGCGTGGTGAGCGGCAATTATCTTTATCGCCTGTACAATCAGTTTGATGAGGATGGTAACAACCCGCTGTGGCTGGCTATGTACGATGACGCAGAGCTGATATCCGATATCAAGGTGGACGATGAAGGCTTTGTGGCTATGGACGCATATATGGAGCTTATCGGAACAGAGGAAAAGTACATACTGGTGAATTATTATGACAGTGTAAACTCCGTTGATCGTCATGCTTTGTATGAAACAGGTATATTGCCTGATCATGTTCCTGCGGCACGCCCCGATGAGGTCGTATATAACTCTGACGGCTCAGTGACTCTTACCGTTACAGGCGGTGCGGTCATCAATGTAGTATAAAAGCAAAGTGCACATCACAACGATGTGCACTTGTTTTGTGTATATACCTCAGCGGTAGGTGTAGGATTGCTGATAAATCGGAATTTGTAGGTGCGATTTATCCCTCGTGACAGGTATGATTTCCGCAGCCATGCTCGCCGCAGCTGTGACCCTCTCCATGAGAGTGACCCTCGCCGTGGTGATCGCACTTTACATCGGGGTCGTAGCCAAGCCTGCCCTCCAAAAGTGCCTGCACAGCCTCATCTGCAGAGCCTGTCACACCGCCGTAAAGGGTTATGCCCGCCTGGGTGAGCGCCACCTGCGCTCCGCCGCCGATGCCGCCGCATATCAGCGTATCCACGCCCATGGAGGTGAGAAATCCTGCAAGCGCACCGTGTCCGCTGCCGAGAGTGGGCATTACAGCGGTGCTGATGATCTTTCCGTCCTCAATGTTATAGAACTTGAACAGTGCTGTGTGGCCGAAATGCTGGAATATCTGTCCGTCATCGTAAGTAACTGCAATTTTCATATAGAATGCCTTCTTTCAGTATGATTATATCTTTATTTTATCACATCTGTGCCGAAAAGTAAAGTAACAAAATTCCATTTTCCGCATAGAATAAGAACAACGCACATAACGATACATGGGAGGTACTTATGATAATCTACACGGTTGAAAGCGGAGACAGCATAAACAGTATCGCGCGGCGTTTTGGCATATCTCCGCTGCGCATAGCGGCTGATAACGGGCTGCGTGACCCGTCAAAGCTCGTGGTGGGGCAGAGCCTGCTTATCATGACGAACGGGATAAGATACGTTCTGCAGGAGGGTCAGACGCTGTTTTCGCTCTCTCAGGAATACGGAGTGCCGCTGGAGGAGCTTATAGCCGCAAATCCCGATCTCAATCCCCTGAATCTGCAGGCGGGGCAGACTGTTATCATCCCTGTCGGAGAGCAGCCCGAAAGAGTTTCGGCGGTGGTGAACGGCTACGCATATCCCTCCATCACGGCAAATGCACTGAACTGCGTGCTGCCGTTTCTGACTTTCCTGAGTCCGTTCAGCTATACGCTGACGCCTGATGGTGATCTCATCTCGCCGCAGGATGAGGAGCTGCTTTACCGTGCGCTGCGCTCGGGAGTTATGCCGCTGATGGTGGTGACGAACCTTTATGACGGCGGTTTCAATACCGAAACGCTGTCCGCCGTGCTGAACGATCCCGAATTGCAGGAAAATCTTATTACCGCAATAATGCGTGAGGTGCAGAACAAGAACTACTACGGCGTGAACATGGATATGGAATATATCTCCCCCGATGACCGTGAGACTTACAACGCATTCCTGCAGCGGCTTGCAGACCGCCTGCATGAGAGCGGCTATATCCTCACCG
>JAZKZL010000192.1:0-8071 GCA_045612645.1 Oscillospiraceae bacterium | reverse complement strand
AAAGGAGAGTTCCGAAGTGCGATATCATTAAAAGCAACCGTCATACACGATAAACTCATCCTGCAATATCGCCGCACAGGGCAGCGGTGTGCGGAACAAAGGGATAGGGGTAGTAGGGGTAAACCGTAGGTTTGACCCCTACCCTTGCGACTACATATCGTCTAAACGGCGGCAAAGCCACACCGCAAAGCGCATGGTAAATACCGATATATCAAAAACAGCTCCCACATCGGGAGCCGTTTTGCTATTACAGTACCTTTGAAAGGAACTCGCAGAGTCTGGGATTCTTCGGGTTTGCGAAGAACTCCTCAGGCGGAGCGCTCTCCACTATCCTGCCGTCATCCATGAACATTACACGGGACGCCACTTCCTTAGCAAAGCCCATCTCGTGAGTAACCACGACCATCGTCATGCCATCCTCGGCAAGCTGTTTCATGAGGTTGAGAACTTCGCCGACCATCTCAGGGTCAAGTGCGGAGGTAGGCTCGTCAAACAGCATGACCTCGGGATTCATAGCCAGCGCTCTCGCAATGGCGATACGCTGCTTCTGACCGCCCGAAAGCTGGTTGGGGTAAGCGTCAGCCTTGTCCGAAAGACCCACCTTTTTCAGCAGATCCTCCGCAACGCTGTCAGCCATCTCCTGCGACATCAGCTTGAGCTTTACAGGAGCAAGCGTGATGTTCTTCTTAATCGTCAGGTGAGGGAACAGGTGGAAGTGCTGGAACACCATGCCCATCTTCTGCCTGAGGCGGCATACGTCCTTTGTGTTAGCCTTTGTGATATCCACACCATCGAACAGTATCTCGCCCGATGTGGGAGTCTCCAGCAGATTGAGGCAGCGCAGGAATGTACTCTTGCCCGAGCCTGAGGGGCCAACGATAACCACCTTCTCGCCCTTATGTATCTCCTCATCGATATCTTTAAGGATATGCAGATCGCCAAAGGACTTGTTCAGAGCCTTAACGCTTATCATTCTTAGCCAGCCTCCTTTCGAGCAGAGTTACAAGACGCGAGAGTATCATTACCATAGCGAGGTAAATGAGCGCAACTGCGATAAGAGGCAGCAGCGGCTCGTATGTCTGAGAACGGATGGTATCTCCGCCCTTAGTGAGGTCTGCAATGGCTATGTAGCCGGAAACGGAGGTCTCCTTCAGCAGCACGATGAACTCGTTTGCAAGGGCAGGGAGGATGTTCTTGAACGCCTGCGGGATGATTATGCTTATCATGGTCTGAGTATAGGAGAGACCCAGGCTCGCACCCGCCTCGAACTGTCCGTTATCGATGGACATGATTCCCGAACGAACGATCTCCGCAACATAAGCGCCCGAGTTCAGACCGAACGCCAGCACCGCCACGAACACCTTGTCGATATCCACCGAGGCGAAGATGACGAAGTAGATTATCAGCAGCTGAACAACAACAGGAGTGCCGCGGATAACGGTGAGATATATCTTGCAGATAACATTCAAGAATTTCATCTTGCCTGTTTTATCGTGGGTGGAACGCACCACAGCCACAAGAAAGCCAAGCAGTATGCCGATCACCAGTGAGAAAAACGTGATGAGCAGCGTATTTCCGAGACCTCTCACAAGGAACATATAGCGGTCAGCCTCGATGAAGTTGTCATAGAAGTCGTTTCCGAACTCGATGAAAAAGCTCTTTATCGCTCCGATAAAGCCGTTGTCTGCGGACTCTGCGGCTGTCTCGATCGTAGCCTCGACCGTGGACGCTGCAGCCAGTAACAATTCCTTCATTCCATATCCTTTCAGAAAAAAGCCGCCGTACCGAGGTTTGTTCGGCACGGCGGACTGCCTGTTTGTGATTATTCAGCTCTTACGATGATTACCTGAGTTGCTGTTGTGTAGGAATCGGAGAAATCGATGTTCTTCAGACGATCCTCTGTAACAGTCATGCCTGCAGCGCCAACGTCAGCCTTGCCGGAGTCAACAGCAGCGATGATGGAATCGAAGTCGATGTTCTCGATCTTCAGCTCATAGCCCAGCTTGTCGCAAACTGCACGCATCATATCAGCGTCAAAGCCGATAACGTTGTTGTTCTCATCAAGAGACTCATAGGGAGGGAATGCAGCGTTTGTAGCCATAACCAGTGTGCCGTTGGGATACTCTGTTCCCTCGGGAGTAACGTAAGGATACATGCCTGCCTCATCGCCGATCCAGTTCTTCTGGATAAGCTCGAGAGTGCCCTCAGCCTTCAGCTCAGCGAGAGCGCCGTTGATGGCTGTAGTCAGCTCTGTATTGCCCTTCTTGATAGCGATAGCGTATTCCTCAACAGCGAACTCCTCGTCAAGGATCATCAGATCCTCGTTCTTCTCAACGAAAACCTTAGCAGGCTCGTTATCGATGATAACAGCGTCAACCTTGCCCTGCTTCAGAGCCATAACAGCCTCAGCGCCTGTCTTGTATCTGTCGATAACAGCGCCCTCGATATCGGAGGAGTAGATATCGCCTGTTGTGCCGAGCTGAACACCGATGGTCTTGCCGTCGAGATCAGCAACGCTGAAAACCTCATTAGGCTTTACGCCGCTTGCACAAGCTGTGCAGATAGCTGCTGTCATAGCGAGAGCAGCGATGGATTTCATGATCTTCTTCATAATTATAATCACCTTTCTTATTCAAGGGCGACCCATATCACCCCATTATATATTGATAATAGTATAACATACTTTTGCTCCATCCGTCAACAGTTTTATGCAAATAAAACGGATTTTCACGTTTTTTTGTGCAAGCATAACAAAACGGCGGGAATATTCCATCCCGCCGTATGTATGCATTTAAGCAGTTATTCTGTTCTGAAGTGAGCCACGGTATCGCTGAGGGAAACTGCCAGTGCGGAAAGCTCCTCGCTTGCTGCGGCGCTCTCCTCTGCGGTGGCGGAGGTGTTGTGGATAGCGGTATTGACGTTCTCCATGCCCGCGGAGATCTGCTCCACTGCGGCGGTCTGCTCTGCGTTTGCGGTAGCGATGCCGTTCATAACCTCGGAGATAAGCTCAACGCCGCTTACGATGCTGTCAAGAGCGTTGGAGGTGTTATCCGCAAGCGCTGCGCCACGATTAACAGCGTCCATGGATTTGCCGATAAGCTCGCCTGTCTGCTGAGCAGCCTCGGCGCTCTTTCCTGCGAGGTTTCTTACTTCATCCGCAACCACTGCAAAGCCCTTGCCGGCGTCGCCTGCTCTTGCCGCCTCGATAGCCGCATTCAGCGCAAGGATATTCGTCTGGAACGCGATATCGTCGATGACCTTCATGATCTGCTCGATCTCCTTGGAGGAGGTCTCGATCTCTGCGATAGCCTTCAGCATCTCGTTCATGCTGCGTGCGCCCTCGTGAGCGTGATCGTTGGCGTCCTGAACGGTCTGCAGAGCCTTGGTGACGTTCTCGTTATTGTCCTCGGTCTTGCGGGCAATGTCCATAACGGTAGAGGTGATCTCATCCACTGCGGCAGCCTGAGTAACAGCGTTCTGCGAAAGCTGAGAGGAGCCTTCCGCAAGCTGAGATGCGCCGTCACGCACCTCGGAGGCGGAGCGTGCAACCTCGCTCATGGTCTCTCGCATAGAGCCTCTGATAAGCTCCAGCGAATCCTTTATTCTGCTGAATTCGCCACGGTAATCCACCTGCGGCTGAACGGTGAGGTCACCGTCTGCCATGGAGCTGAGTACGTTATCGATATCACCTATGCAGCCGTGCATGATGCCTATCATGGATTCAAGCGAGGCGGTCATCTGACCGATCTCGCCGCCCATCTTTGTTGTGGGAGCGGGACTTGTGATATCACCCTCGGCAAATGCCGCAAGGCGGTCAGCGGTCTTTGTGATGGGAGTTGCGATCTTCTTTGCGTTTGCTCTGAGAATAAAGCTTGCCACTGCAATGATGATAAGTGCGGTCACGATCAGTGCCGTTGTAACAAAAGCAATATTAGAAATGATCTGACTAAGGGGAGTAGCTACTGCGATAGCCCAGCCTTCCTCGCCCTCAACGGGAGTATAGCCGATGAAGTAGCTCTTGCCTGCGATGTTAGCGATGGAAGTGGAGGTGTTGTAGGCAAGCATATCAGCTGCAACATTGTTCAGCTTGCCAAGCTCCTCGTCATATTTTGCCTGGAAAGCCGCCTCAGCCTCTGCCTCTGCCTCCTCGGTGGAGTTGAGGATATTTGCGGGAGTTTTTGCGATTCCGCTTTCATTTGTCTCAACAGGAACGACCTCCTCTGCTGCAAAGCTGTAGAGGATAGGCAGCATTTCGGTGTTGCTGGATGCAATTATCTGACCGTTTCTGTCCAGTACAAAGCACACGCCGTTCTCACCGAAAGTTACATCCTTGATGATATTATTGAAGATATCAACATCGAGATTTCCGTAAACGAGGAAATCGCTGCCATCTGCGTTGAAGCACTTCGCCATTTTGATATAGATATCGTTCTTATCAGCCTTGCTGCGGGTGGGACTAGAAACATAGGAGCCCTTGGTGCTTATGGCATACAGATAGAAATCCTCAGTGGTGATGTCCTCGAATTCCAGTGTGATTCCGTCGCTGTAGGCAATGTAGAAATCCTCAAACGTACTGGTAGCGGCACGGTTTTCGAGGATAGCGAGACGCTGCTCCAGCGGCACAGAGGAGTCGATGATATCGTGGTTTTCGGTCACCACATCGAACTGCTGATCGAGATCGTTGATCTTGTTCTCAAGGCTGGAGGCGTATGCCTCAGCCAGCGACAGTGCCTCATCGCTGTAGTTGTTGTTATATGTAACGATAAGCGAGAATACAGCCACGAATGTGATAGCAAGACCTGTTATTGCAATCGGCACGAGCGACATATTCAACAGCTTTGCCATAAGCCCGCCCTTTACAGGCTTTGTTTTAACCTTTTTTTCCTTGCTCTTCTTTTCTTTCGTTTTAGCCATGATAACCTCCATGTATAATTATGTGAGTAATATCTACCATTTTATTATATCACTTTATTCATCAAATAGCAATTAAAACAACCGCTCCGATATAACGAATTTATCGGAGCGGTTTTGTGCATATTGAACAACAATCAGTAAACTTTATTAGCTTTTATATAGCTTTTTATATAGGCGAATGTCGCTTTTCCTCCATGATCTGCCAGCATTGTCAGCAGTGTTTCAAGCAGCTCAGAGGTCTCGGGATGTATTATCCTGCGGGCTTTGGCGTTAAGGAAGTATTCCAGCGGGTGCTTATCGGTGTATTCCTTGCCGCGGTAGATCTTGCTTGCAGCCACCCTGTCGCAGAACATCTCGATGACGAATACCAGCGGCATCTTCACAGGCTCGTTCTGCTTTGTTTTCGGGTTGTAGTCCGTCCAGTATTCAAAGTGATGGCGGTTTCTGCCCTTGTGGTGCATCCACGCCTTTGAGTAGCCGAAAAGCTCACGCTCCTTTTCGTTGGGAGAGCGGCTGCCCTGATAGTATCTTGCACCGGGGATGAACTCTGTCGGGGAGAATTTGGACAGATCATGCAGCAAACCACGCCACGGGATACCCGCCTTTACGCAGTGCTGAAACACCTTGTGTCTGTGCCTTGTAACTGTTCTGAAATGCCCGCAGGCTCCCTTAAACGACATTTTATCCTCCTAAATTCTGCTTGCTGAAAACAGGGCGCAGCCTCTTATAAAGCGGCACTGTCAGCATTGAAGCTATCAGCCCCTTTGCCATGGTAAAGGGCATGTTGAATATCACAAGGCATTCCAGCAGACCATCCACAGAGGGCAGGATAGCCTTGTACATACCTACGATCACCTCCATAGGCATGATAGCGGTGTACACAGGGTACACGATGAAGTAGTTTGAAACCACGCTCACAAGACCGCTCAGCACGGCGCCTGCGATACAGCTCAGTATAACGTGCGAATATTTGTGGCTCTTTTTCGCAACGATACCGATAGGCAGCACGAGGCATGCGCTCAGCACGAAGTTTGAAAGCTCGCCCACGCCGCCCGTCATGGTGGTGAAGAGACCCTCTAAGTTCTTCACAAGGCACACTGTCACACCCGAGATCGGGCCCATCGTAAGCGCTGCCAGCACCGCAGGGATATCCGACAGATCAAAGCTGATAAAGCTGGGCATTATCGGCACCTTAAAGCTGAGCAGCTCCGAAAGCACGATGGAAAGTGCCGCCATCAGCGCGGTGAATACCATCTTGCGGACATCAAGACTTTTTTTCTTGTTGGTTGTTGTGTTGCTTGTGTTTGAATTACTCATGTTTCCTCCAATTCCTCGGGAAAACAGAAAGCCCGACGCAGATATAAATATCTGTATCGGGACGCAAATGTACGAAATTATGCCGAACACTTGTTTTCTGATTCTTTCATCCGGACTCTCAGGAAGCAACGCTTCCGTAACCGTCGGTATGGGGATTTCACCCATTCGACCCTTGAGCAAGGCTCTCAGGCTCGCAGACTATACTGCCGGTGGGGAATCTCACCCCGCCTCGAATCTTCTGGAATCTGCCTTTGTGCCGTCTGTATCCGTCTTTTCGGATAAAAATGCCGCATACTGCGTTAAAGCTCCTCAACGGGCACAAAGCCCGCCTTCGTCGCTTTGCCTTGTCTGCAACATTTTTCTCTCGAAAATCCGCACACAGCCGCCGCAAATTCCGATTCCGTTTAAGTATTAAATTTGTTATGTAACGATTATGTTACTGTTACATTATATACTCTTTGCAGTGATTTGTCAATAGAGTTACTCAATATTCTGAATCTGCTCACGGATCTTTTCGATCTCGCTCTTCTGATCAACGACTATCCTTGTCACCTCGATATCCTGCACCTTGGAGCCGATGGTGTTTGTCTCACGGTTCATCTCCTGCACGAGGAAGTCCAGCTTTCTACCGATAGCTTCGCTGCCGTCCAGCATGGTGCGGAACTGTGCGATGTGGCTGCGCAGCCTTACGGTCTCCTCGTCCACGGCGGTCTTTTCGGAGAAGATACCAGCCTCAAGCAGGATACGGCTCTCATCGATGTTGGAGTTGTTCAGCACCTCGCACATCTTGTCGTAGAGCTTTTTGCGGTAGTCCTCCACGATGGTGGGAGAACGCTCCTCCACGATGCTCACCCATCCCTCGATGGTGGAGAGCCTTGAAAGGATATCCGCCTTCATGCGCTCGCCCTCTGCCTCTCTCATGGCGATGAACTTATCGAGAGCCACCTCTGCAACGGACTTCACATCCGCCCATATCATGTCCTCGTCAGCCTCTGTCTTGATGACGGTGAAAGCGTCGGGAATGCGCATAACGTGGGAGAGGGAAAGATCGTCGTTCAGCTCAAATTCGTCCTTTACGGAGCGCAGAGCGTCTATGTAGTCCTTCACGACCTCCTTGTTGATGGAGATCTTCTCATCGGGAGCGTCCACGTTGTAGACCAGCACGGATACCTCCACCTTGCCGCGGTTTATTCTGCCCTGCAGCAGGGACTTCAGCTTTTCCTCCATGAATCCGAGACTGCGGGGAATGCGGCAGCTGAACTCATAGTAGCGGTGGTTTACAGCACGGATCTCAACAGTGATGTCGCGTCCGTTCAGTACCTCGTGGCCTCTTCCGAAGCCTGTCATACTTCTTATCATAGCTTTATATTCCTTTCAGCGGAGTGTATTTTGTTATCGTCACTTGTTCTCCGCATAAATCCTTACGTAATCGACCTTCATAACATCGGGGAGATCATATTTAGATACGATACCGTCATGCCATGAGGTCCATGAGCCCATCTCTGATGTAATCTTGAGATAGGCAGGCACTCTGCTTGTGCCTTCAGCGGCGGCAGCGTCAGTACGCCACGTTTCTCTACCGTCGATGTAAAAGACGTATTCATCCTCAGTCCACAGTAGTGAGAATGTGTGATATTCTCCGTCATAGACATTTGCAAGCACCTTCTGACCTTCCGCCTTGTGAGCTTCGCCGTAGCCATCCCAGTTGAGGGTGTGCTGTATAAGGCTCTGTCCGTAATAAGCGGATTCGTAGATATCTATTTCAGTGCCGTCAGTGCCGCCGTTATCTTCGCTCACCACGCTCTCGCTCATCAGCCAGAACGCTGTCCAGTAACCGGGG
>JAZKZL010000191.1:0-2022 GCA_045612645.1 Oscillospiraceae bacterium | reverse complement strand
TTATTAGGCAAATTATTAAGTTGCCTAATAAGCCAATTCCAATCATTACAGAAAATACCGTTAAGATATAGGTCGGATTTTTGATGCCGTCGAAAACAAAAAGATGAATACCCGAACCGACACCACCAATAATCATCAGTATTACCATTAGCCACTGTGCTATTTTCATACTATCACTCTCCTTTAGCCTGTAGGGCAGATGGTGCTTTTTGCTTGGAACAGTTCCATGCCGCAACGGCAAGGATGCCGCAAGCTACAGCCGCACCAATATGAATCGTTCTCACAACAAACGAAATCACTGCAATAAATGTACCTGCTGAAATATTATAATCTCCGTTAATCAAAGCAGAGGTAACATGATCTCCAGCTACAAGTACAATAATGTTTACTGCAAGTACAATAATAGAAATTGCAGCTAACCATTTGGCAATCGTTTTCATACAATCACACTCCTTTACTTTGCCGGTTTAGTTGTTTTTTCATAAATCGTGAAGCTATCAATTCTTGCGGTATAGCCTTCTGCGGTTTCTTCGATCACCACATTGAGCAATGCAAGCGTGTTCGATGCTTCGTCCTCCATAGTCAGCGGTACGCTGTACGGTGCAGGCTTATCTTGTGCAGGAATGTAGAACACGTAGATATTTTCCTTACTTAATTCCAGCCCATTTATTGCTTCGATATACTGACCAATGGTGGTCTGAGATCCTTCTGTCATAATAGAACAGGAAACATGATTTTGAGGAGTTGTTGCTCTATATGAGAAAACAAAACCCTTTAATCCGTTATTCGCTTCAAAGAATGTGACGGGAATGCTTTCGCCCTCTTTCATTTCAACGGCAGATACGGTGTTATCAATACCCGCAGCGTATGCGGTCAAAACAAACGGGATGTTATCGGGCGCATTAGTTCCGTTATTTAGAAATGGAATTACCCCAATGACGATTGCAATAACAGCAGCACACGCGGCAAAAGCCTTCCAATTCATCCACTGCTTCCTTTTCTTCGGAACATATGTTACTGCGTTAGAAACCAAATTATCATCAATATACTCCATGGCATTGACAATTCTCGGAATGCTCATACTTCAATACCTTCCTTTCTCAAAAATTCTCGTAATCTGTTACGGGTGCGGAACAGCATAGATTTTACAGTGTTCTCCCTCATGGAATATCGCTCTGCAATATCGCTGATCGTATCGAAAAACCAATACTTGCGGAGAAATACATTGCGGTCAAGCTCCTTTTCGCTCCACAGAAAGGCGCTGATCAGTTTTGCGAGTTCTTCATCCTCGACACCCTGTGCAATGCTGTAGTCCGGCAAGGTTGTCTCAATCTCAGAAAGCGATATGATTGCATCGGCAGATCGTTTCATAGCGTTTGATATCTCCAATCTCTTCAAGGACAGATTTCGTGTGATCTTGCAGATAAAAGCTGTGAAATTGTTCGGACGAGTGGGCGGTATCTTGTTCCAGACCGTCAAATATGTATCGTTGACACATTCCTCTGAATCCTCATTATTGAAAAGAAGATTTTTCGCCACCCGAAAACACATCTTACCGTATTTACGGTCTGTTTCTTTGATTGCTTGTTCATCACGGGCAAAGTACAGCTTGATAATCTGTAAATCATCCATGTTGTTCACCCCCTTTGTGTGTACTAAAAGGCCTTTCACCCTATAAGTACGATTTTTTTGCGTTTGGTTTTATTTTTTGAGAAAATTTTTGAAAAAATTTTTCGAGGAAGCTTTTTTGTTTAATAATACCATATCTTTTCGTGTTTTTTGTGAACAAAATTACCGCCCGCAGGATTTCTCCCACGGACGGCGAGTGGTTAATTTACTCTAAGGACTTACTGCCTGTGCTAAGAAATTCTTCCACAAAATTATCAATAGGCATAGGAGTATAGGAGCTCAATTTAACATCCTCGGTTGCCTGCTGGAATAAATACCCTTCACGCAGGATAAAACGACCTTGATATGCACCACATGGATAATAGTTTCCATTATATTCTGTGAGGAACAGAA
>JAZKZL010000190.1:0-4917 GCA_045612645.1 Oscillospiraceae bacterium | reverse complement strand
AAAGATGTGCATTATCGGTAACCAGCATGGAAGGCTCGGTGAGATAAACGATGATGGCGATAATAGCACCGCAGTGAGCGAATGCACAGAGCGTATCGCCGTCAGGCTTCAGCTTCACAAGCCTCGAAAGACCGTTTGTGATAACACTGGAACACGCACCAAAGCTGAGGATTCCCAGTGTGAGATTAGTCACAAGGAATTTTTCCACATTGAACTTATTGCAAAGAGAGGAAAGCAGCGGAATGCCCTCGGCATTGAGTCTGAAAACAACTCCTGCCACAAGCGCCGCCATAAGCAGCGCCACCAGCAGCATAAGTCTGCCGATAAGACCCTTGGATGCACGCCTGAGACGATCTACGATAACGTTTTCGTCATCGAGATCGATAACCTCTTCTTCCTCGTCATCGTACAGCTCCTCATCCTCGCCTGCGGATTCCACCTCATCGTCGATGTCCTCCAGCATGAAGTTTGCGATCTTTCTCTTTTTGCGGGCAGCCAGCTCATCCGCTTCACGGATAGCCTGCACAGGATCTCTGCCTGCGATGACGCCTGTATCTATCAGCTGCTTCTCATAATCGATATTGAGCGCATGGGGCGGCAGCTGAGCTGGATCGCTTATATTTGTAAGAGTTACTGTGCGCTCCGCTTCGATGCTCTTTTCACGCTGCTCCTTCAGCTTCCTGTTGAGAGACGCCACCAGCGCGTCATTGCTGCGGCGATCCTTGATGGAGGAGTATTCCTTTACATCGTCCTCTTCCTCACGAACAGGAGCAGCAGGCTGCTGAAGAACGCCTTCAACACCCTTGTTCTTCTTTCGTGATACTGCGGGAGCATATTCCTTCACACGTTCCTCGCCGCCGGAAAGGCGCTTGAGATCATTACCTGCCACAGCCAGTGTGTCGCCTGTAACAGTTTCCGCACTCCTGATCCCCTCTGCCGCCTTTGCACGGGATTCCATAGGATTTATGGAATCCAGCAGCTCATCGGGGCTTTCAGCCGCCATATCCGCCTCAAGCAAAGCACGGTTGATCTCGTCAATACGCTGCTGCTTGCGGATCTGTTGAGTGTTTGTTGTAACAAGGTCTCCCCTTGTATGGAATACGATATCGTCATCCTCGCCCGAAACCACAGGCTTTACATAGGGCTGCACATACTCGCTCTGAGATTCCACATACTCACCCTCAGGGCGCACCACATCATGCTCCTCGGTAACGAACAGCCTTGCCGCATCTTCGGGCGACGCAAGCTCAGCCGTAAAACCACTGTGAACAGGCGGATCATCCGCCTCGTCGGCCTCAGCCTCGGGAGGCACATCCATCAGCTCTTCCTCCAGCTTTTTTGCAGCAGCTTCAAGCTTGCGCAGACGCTCCTCCTCTGCGGCACGCTCTGCCTCAATACGGCGGCGTTCCTCTTCCTCGGCAGCCTTCTGCGCTTCCCTTTCACGGCGGCGAGCCTCTGCCTCCGCCTTTGCACGCTCCTGCTCCTCGCGGCGGCGCTGATCCTCTGCCTGTTTCATGGCAGCCTTGTGCTTTTTGCGCTCTGCCGCAATGGCGATCTCCTCTGCCCTGCGCTTAGCAGCGCGCTGCTCTTCCTCTTCCTCAGCCGCAACATCCGCTGCAGTACGTCTGTTCTTTATGCCCGAGCTGCGCATAGCCTGCTCCAGCTCGTTGCCGCCGATTATCTCGGTTATGCTGACGGAGGGATCCGAGGCTCTGTGGCTTTCGCCCGGCTCTCTCTTCCGATCTATCTCCGCCAGGATATCATCAATATTGTAATCAGACATATTCGCTCTCCCATATCAGTTACGATGCTTTACAACTTCATACATAAGTATTCCCGCCGACACTGATGCATTCAGCGAGTTTATCCTGCCGTTCATCGGCAGCGAGAGGATCATATCACAATTCTCACGAACAAGACGGCCGAGTCCGAAACCTTCCGAACCAACGACCACAGCAACACCGCCTGAAAGATCAGCCTTGTCGTAGGGGGTGCCGTCAGCCTCCATGCCGTATACCCAGATATTCTCCTTTTTGAGCTGCTTTATAGTATCCACAAGATTGGATACCCTAGCCACCTTCATCCATGCCGCCGCACCTGCGGAGGTCTTGAATACAGTGGCGTTCAGCGACGCACTGCGGCGCTTGGGAATGATGACGCCGTCTGCGCCTGCCGCCTCCGCCGTACGGATTATCGCTCCGAGATTGTGGGGATCCTCGATCTCATCCGCAATGATGATGAACGGTGGCTTACCCTTTTCCCGAGAGACTGCAAGGATCTCCTCCACTGTGGAGTAAGACGCTGCAGCAAGGTTCATCGCAACGCCGCCGTGTTTCTGCGTGCCTGTCATGGCGGTGAGCTTTTCATCGCTCACTTCCTTGATCACCGCACCGCTCTTCTTCGCAAGCGAAACGATCTTTCCGAGGGAAATTCCCTTCTGTACATATAATGTATCGACTTCCGCACCCGAGGTCAGGGACTCGGTAACGGAATTTTTGCCGTATATCAGCTTAACTTCAGTTTCTTTTTCCATAATGATTCCTTTTTTATTATATTAATATAGTAACGATAGACATTCATACTCCATTGTAGTATACCATATTTTCTTTAATATTGCAATACATTATGGATGGATTATTTCAAATTTCCTGTGATATTTTCTCATTATAGCATTAAAATCCATGCGAGTGAATATCGTATACCATAACATAATCGGAGGTGCAGGAATGATCACACTCAAAAAAAAGCCTACAGCGCAGCAGCTGCAGCGCCAAAAACTTTCGCAGCAATACACCGAGCTGACGGAGCAGCTTGCTCAGATACGCACAAATTTCGATCACGCCACCGAGCCTGACATGATAGACGCACTGATCTTTGAAGAGAACTCCTCCCTTGCAAGGCTTTCACAATTGTATAAGGAAGCAAGGGCGGCAGGAGTCACTTTAGAGGTGTATGAGAAGAAAAAGTAAAATTTTTTTAATTTTTTTGAAAAAAGTGCTTGACAAACCAAAACACTTGTGATATAATAAACAAGTCGTCAAGGCAAGGGTCTTGAAAGACACAATAAATGCGAGTGTGCTGGAATAGGCAGACAGGCTAGCTTGAGGTGCTAGTGTCAGATCTGACGTGTGGGTTCAAGTCCCGTCACTCGCACCATAAAAAAGCGTTCCATTGGAGCGCTTTTTTAGTATGTAAATATATTTTAATCAAGTAAAATATAGTGAAAATTCTGTCGTACCATACGGTATCGATGGAATTTTTCTGTTTTTATGAAAAAATTTTAATATATTAACAGGATAAAAACATTGACCGCAACATCGTATCAAATGACAAAGGAGCATAATATGGCAAAGACCTACGATCTCACACAAGGCAAAGTATCGAAGCTGATACTTACCTTCTATTTTCCTATGCTGTTCGCAAATCTGCTGCAGCAGGTATATAACCTCGCAGACACCGCGATAGTCGGCAAGGGAATCGGAGACAACGCACTAGCCGCTGTTGGCAATATGGGTTCGCTGACATTCTTTATCATAGGATTTTCGGTGGGACTCACTAACGGCTTTTCCGTATCGATAGCACAAAGCTTCGGCGCAAAGGACTTTGAACGCCTGCGCAGGAGCGTTGCTTCCTCTATCACACTGGGCGCAGTGATCACCCTGCTGCTGACCGTGCTGAGCATAGCTTTTCTGAAAAGCGTTCTGCTGCTGCTCGATACAGATCCCGTCATCCTCGATGACAGCTTACTGTACGGCTACATAATCTTCGGCGGACTTATCACCACCATAGCATATAACCTCTGCTCTGCCGTTCTGCGAGCGCTGGGCGACAGCAAAACTCCGCTTATTGCCATCATAGCGTCCTCTATTGTAAATGTCGGACTCAACTGCCTCACCGTTTTTGTTATGAAAACAGGCGTTGAAGGCCCCGCCGCCGCAACACTCATTGCACAGGCAGTGTCTGCCGCTATCTGCTTTGCCAAGCTGAGAAAGATTGATTTCCTGCGTCTTTCCGCAGCGGATTTCAGACCGAACGCCGATATGTATGCGGATCTTATGAAAAACGGCAGCGCTATGGCTCTTATGAACTCCATCACCGCTGTTGGCGCGATGGTGGTGCAATATTATGTAAACGGTCTGGGACTCGCCTACACCACCGCCTACTCCGCTTGCATGAAGTACCTCAATCTCTTCATGGATCCCGCCTGCACCGCGGGATTTACGATGTCCTCCTTTGCTAGTCAGAACTTCGGCGCAAAGAAATATTCCCGCATTATGGACGGACTTAAGGTGTGCCTTTCCATCGCATTTGTGACATATCTGCTGTTCGGCTCGGTAATGGTATTCGCTCCCCGCACTATTTCGGGATTCATGCTGAACGGCGCGGAAAACATCGAGATAGCGGCTCAATATCTGCCCGTATGCGGCGTGATGATATTCGCAGTAGATTTCCTTTTCGTGTTCCGAAGCGGCGTTCAGGGCATGGGATATCCATTCATCCCGATGTGCTCGGGCATCGCCGAAATGGTGATGAGAGTGGGCGTGATCGTGCTGTTCATCGGGCAGTTCGGATTCCTTGCAACAGCCTACGCAAGCATCTCCGCATGGGTGGCAGCCTTGCTGCTCAACGGCACTGCTTTCTTCATAATCCTCGGAAAAAAGATGAAAGAGGAAAAGAGTGCAAATTCAGCCAATGCATGGCTGCCGTAAACAATCACCGTACAAATCGGAATTTGTAGGTGCAATTTAATTGCAAATCATCCTTAGGGGCGACCTTTGGTCGCCCCTAAGGAAAAATGCACATTTTAAAAGGAGATCAGTGGCAAACGGAATGGTTTTGCGCAGCAAAATCGCATTCCCATTAGGGGAATGCGAAATGGAGTTTGCGCCCGTGTAAGCAGCGTAGCTGCGTCACTGG
>JAZKZL010000189.1:0-4929 GCA_045612645.1 Oscillospiraceae bacterium | reverse complement strand
CGTGAGTTTGAGGTCCATAGGCATGGTGAAGTTGAGGTGCTGTTCCTGAGCTGTGATAACCTCAATCACATTACCCTCATCATCAACTGTGGGAGTGCCGTTCTCATCAAGCACCACACCATACTCTGTAAGGTTGACCTTACACATAGCCTTGGCGTTAGTGTACAGAGCCTCTACCTCCTCAAATGTCATCGCATCGTAAGGAATGTGGTACTCCTTGGTTCTGCGATATGCAGACTGGTATGTGGTAGTGCCGCCGAGCGGAGGTATCGGAGTTATTACCGTTGTGCCGTCTGCAAATTTGAGCACTGTTCTGTTATAGGTTGTTACTGTTCCTGACATTAGTTTTCCTCCTTTATGCTTTTTCAAATTTTATAGTGAACTTAATAACATGTGCCGATGTGCCTTTCCAGTTCTTGGCCACTATGAAGTAATCTCCCTTTGGCAAGGTTATACTTGCTTGCAACTGTTTAACGGTGTTGTACGATGTCTGTCCTGTGGGTTGTCCGTAAATATATGCAATGCTATCAAAAGCAGGGTTGTTTTCTCCATCGTACACCCCAGAGGCATAACCAACATACGCACCGTAACTGTAGCCATAGGTGTAATCGGTAAGGTTTACTGTGATTATCGTTTTGCCTGTCAATTTGAAGTTTGCTCTGGTTTCGCCATTTATAATGGCCGAATAGGTGTCTCCATCTAGCGACCACAAGCGGCTTGTATTTATAAATGTTACGTTAGGGTTAGCCTCGTAGTAATCCACCAATTCGGGGAATGACCACGCTGCAAATATCTCCTGCAACGTTCCGCCCTCATTTGCGTGGACGGTATCAAGCTCATACAGCGTGCCGCTCTCATTGACCGTTATGGTCTCCAACTCGTAGAGTGTGCCGCCCTCATTGGATGTAATAGACATATCCCACCACCTTACGAGTGCTGTCCATGCCAAGCACCACTGGGACAATTGGTGGTAGTGGCTGCATCTGTGCCGCTTGATAGCTTACGAGCCTGTGGAGTACCGTAGGCGGTAGCTCCGTTCGGGAGTATCTGACCGTTGAATGTCTTGTTGCCAGCAAAGGTTTGCCCACCAGTGGACATATAGCCGCCTCTGGTCGAATTTGCCATACCTTTATCTAAGGCAATCAGGTGATACTGCGTGCCGTCGTAGATGAAAGTAGCGGTATCTCCTGCCTCAATAATACCTGCTGTGATGGCTGCACCCTTGTGGTAGATAGCCTTTGCGCCCTTGCTGTTGATGTTCAGCGTTGCACTCGCAGGGACGGCGTAGGTGAATTTGATAGATACGATACCGCCTACTACAAGAGCATACCCCGACAATGTTCCTGCCTTTGCGGTGGTGGCTGCTGCGGTAGCACAAGTGCCATAGCCTTGTCCGAGTGTGAGATTACTGTAGGTTGTGTTCGTATCAAGGTCGCCAACAAGGTCATACTGAGTGCCATTGTACATGAACAGATACGTCCTGTTCGCAGCGAGGTGTCCAGCGGATATAGCTGCTCCTCGATAGTAGATAGCCTTTGCTCCTGTGCTGTTGACGTTCAGCGTGGGGTTGGCGGCGGTGTTGGTAACGGTGAACTTGACAGCTACCATAGCTCCTGTTGTGAGAGCAAAGCCTGTCAGAGCTACTACCTTTGCGGCGGTGTCAGCAGCGGTGGAGCAAGTACCATAATGAGTTATGCTTGCGGCTCCGTTGAAAGCTACACCGTCAATATATCTAGTGTTCTGGAGGATGGTTGCCGAGCCAGCGTTACCACTTACTGTGGTCTGCGCAGGGTGAACATGGTCCTCTCTTGCTACCTTTTCAGATGTTCCGACGGCTGCCGTTCCTGCTGCCTTGGGTGCTGCCGTAGCGTAGGTAACGTGTGTACCGTGGGATAAGGGCGCTTTGTCGTCAAGTGCGGTCTGCAAGCCATTTATATCGGATATGGCGTGTCCGTGTTCTGCTGCTGCATATCCGTCAAGTACATTCTCCAACTCTTTCATCGTTACATATACTGTTGAGCTGTCAATCGTAGCAGATACGTTTTCGGCATCACCTACCATTGCCGCTATTCGGACCGTTTTTTCGATTATGCTTGATGCGGCGGATGCTATGTATTCTGCAAGCGTATAGGCGTTCTGATAACAATATAAGATGTCTTTACTACGATCGTCCGGATAATCGGGATCAGCAGCGTACAAGCCTAACTCTCTCCAATAAAAACCCGAGGACATAGCTGCATTCGTAAAGGATCCACCAACTGTATACGAATAGTCAGTGCGACGTGCGGTCGAAATATCAACTTCAATCACAGTGTTTATGAGAGCCTCAAGCTCTGTAATTGACTGGTTTCCGGTTTCGCCATCTCCGATACCAATCTTGGTAAATACGATTGGTGTACCAGTAAGTCCTTTAGTCTGTAACTGCCGCCCTGCATTCGTAAATACCGGGGCTGTAAAACTCATTATTATACCTCCTGTATCAATGTGATCTCGGTTCCTTCCTGTACAAAGAAACCATAATACTGATTCATTGTGTCTACCGACAAGCCAAGTTCCACGCCATTGAGATGTGCCGACAGTCTCTTTGTAAGTTCAACTATTCGCTTGAACTCATCGATCGTTTCATCTGCGATGGTGGGATTGTTCGTATAGATTTTGAATGTTCCTGGTACACTACCGTTCAGGAACCACTCCTCTATTTTGGCGCCGCTTCCGAAAATGCTGTCAACAACGTTCTGAAGTTGCCCTATTGTGCCACTTGTCATCCAATTGGATAGAGCGTTCTTAATAAGATCCCGCTTAACTGATAAGCTGTATTCCTGACTATATGTAGTAATAAGCATATCAGAAGCGAGGATGTCAAGTGCAGCTTCCGGAGCGGTATCAATAGACGAATAGATTTTAATGCTTTCTGTGTATTCAGCCATCTTCCGTATCTGGGAACGGAGTGCAAGAGCAAAAGCCTGTACCTCAGGTAGTGTTCCAAGCGGTTCAGGAAGTGACTGTGTTATCAGTGCATCCGTTATCTTAATCATCTTCAAGACCTCCGTATATCGCAGTACTTGAAGAACATACAGCAATCTGTGTGGCATCGATAATTGTATAAGTTGGTGATGTGATCTCAACACGATGAGCGCCGGCAGCTTTGATGCGGTGTATCAGTTCGCTAGGATTGATATTTCTGCCGATTTTCCTCTGCCAATCCTGGTACTCGACAATAGCCTTTTCAACTGCAGCCTGTATCGATACAGCACGAATATTGTCACTCTTACTGATGTAGTAGGTTAAGTCAACACTATAATCAACTTTTACGGGAGCTGATACTACAATGTTATCGGTTATCGGACGGATCGTATCGACTGAGAGATAATCAGTAAGAGCAGCTATATCTTCTTCGCTTGGGAAACCACCCTCAAGCATGAAAAGGATATTTACTACATTCGGCGATGGTGAGTAGACATACTGGTCTATGATATCGGAACGGCTTTGCTTGACGAAATACTCATAAGCCTGCACTGGGCCTGCTGAAGAATAGGAAGCAGGGGCAAGATATATGCGTCTTGTGTAATTATCATCAGATTCTATGTCTGTTCCGCCTGATGATTCGATGGTATTTGTTACTGCTGAAACATAAGGAAGAGGATCCACAATTGTGTTGATAGCACCGATAGCATAACCATTGCCGCTCTCCCCTGCTTCTACTGCTATTGCAGGCACATCAATAAAGGTCTGACCCGCAGGGATTTCGACGTATTCTGTTGTCTGAAAATATACACGTTGTGCTGTGCATACCCTTGTGCCACTGGGTATTGATGTGACAGCACTTCGAGCATCGGACATTGAGAATCGAATCGTAGTTGAAGCTGAGCTTGGCGGCATTCTCTCCACCTTTTTAAGCGCTCCAAGATTGTCGAGTTCTGCGCCCTCGGCATACTTCAGAAAGTTACTTTTGCCAATTTTGTTGATCATCTGCGAAAAGGCGTACATATGCAACGATACCGCATTAATGAGCAGCCTAATGGGGTGTGCCGTTGCAATATCAGGGGGTTCTCCGGTGATCTGCTGCATATTCGCAGCAAAATCGTTCATCATTTCAGAACGGATCTCATCAAGTGAACGTCCGTCTGTAAAAGAAATATCAGGAATATTCTTTAATTCGTCAATCTGCGACAAGCTCTATCACCACCTTTGGATTAATCTTACCGTCTGTCACCGTGAAGTCAATACTTGAAATCTCGGCACGAGGTTCATATTTGCGGGTCTTTTCGATAATTTCGCTTGAAATCATCGCCTTTGCGATTTCTGTTGGCATATCCAGCCACTCCTGGGATAAACCAAATTCACGGTCAAGTGCCGCTGTTCCTGCTCTGGATCCGTATAATAATTCAAGGTTCTGTCGTACTTCATCAGCAACAGCTCCTGTATGATTAATTTGAATGCTGATCATTCATATTCCTCCAATGTAATTGCTACACTTGCCGATACAAGCTCGCCGCGGTTAAGGATTGCTCCCCATGTTTCTGATACGGCAGTGATCTTCCATTGGTTCTTTCCGACAGGTCTGCCCCCAATTACTAACGGGAACACTTCCCTTCCCTCTGCCATCTTTTCGAGCTTTTGGAGCATCTGTCGTGGACGCACGCCCAAAGCGGCGGTGAATTTTACTGAGAAATTAATAGATTGTAGTTTCCCGCCGATATATTCGGAATGAGGTTTTCCATCTATAAGCTGATGGGTTGTCCAGTTCGAGCCTATAGACCTCGTGAAGTCCGAAAAGGTCAATACTTTTTTATCACTCACTTCAAAAACAAGCTCTCCAAGGTAACCAATCATTATTTATCACCCCTTTGTTGGCGGCGTATTATCGCCAGCATGAACATGGTTTACGAGAGAAATACCGGACACATTCACATCGCCACCTGCAGCGTT
>JAZKZL010000188.1:0-1501 GCA_045612645.1 Oscillospiraceae bacterium | reverse complement strand
TGAGAGCGCTGCTTGCCGAATACGACGTGCTGTTTCTTGATGAACCTTTCAAGGGGCTTGACGAGGTGACAAAGACGCTTGTTATCGAACGAGTCAAAGAAAAGACCGTAGGCAGAACAGTAATCATGGTAACACATGACGCCGATGAATGCAGTGCGCTCGCGCAGAACGTAATTAAAATGTAATATCATAAAAGGCGGAGGATATCCGCCTTTTTATTGTCTAATAACTATATCACTTCTTGCATATATTCGCCTTTTCGGGAAAATATAGTAGCGACTGAATATGTCAAGGAGGAATATAATGTACGGCACAAACAAGAACATATCTGTGTATTCTCCGCTGAACGGCAGAGTCGTGAGCCTTTCAGAGGTTTCTGACACGGTATTTTCCGAAAAGATACTGGGAGACGGCTGCGCTGTTATCCCGACAGACGGAAAGATATACAGCCCTGTAGACGGTGTGATATCATCCGTAGCTGAGACAAAGCACGCCTACGGTTTCACATCAGATGAGGGCGTTGAGATACTGGTGCATTTCGGATTGGAAACAGTATCGCTGAACGGCAACGGTTTCACCTCGCATGTGAAAGAGGGCGAAAGAGTAAAGAAAGGCGACATTGTGGCAGAGGCAGATATGCAGCTGCTGAAGGAAAAGAAGCTTGACATAATCACACCTGTTATCATCACAGGCGGCGCTGATGGCTGCGATATGCAAGTGGATATCGGAGACGTAAAGGTAGGCGATGAACTTATCAAGCTCATCAAAATCGAAACTACCAGTGAAAAACTTGCCGCTTCAGGCACGGAGGATATCCCCGAAGATAACCCCGAGAAAGAGAATAAACACGGCAAGGGCTTTGACCTGCTGCAAAAGCTCGGCAAGGTGCTTATGACCGTCATTGCGGTTATGCCTGCAGCCGGTCTTATGATAAGCATAGGCAAGCTCATTGCAATGGTAAGCGGCGATGTTGCGCTTTTATCAGCAATAGGCGGCGTTATGGAGAATATCGGCTGGGCGATAATAGGAAATCTGCACATTCTGTTTGCGGTTTCCATCGGTGGCAGCTGGGCAAAGGAAAAGGCAGGCGGAGCATTTGCGGCGCTGCTTGCATTCATCCTGATCAACAGCGTAACAGGCGCGATCTTTGGTGTTTCCTCTGATATGATCGCCGATCCAGAGGCAGTGGTATACTCATTTTTCGGACAGGAGATGCTTGTATCTAATTACTTCACCTCCGTACTCGGTGCGCCTGCGCTGAACATGGGTGTTTTCGTGGGAATCATCTCAGGCTTTGTGGGCGGCATCGTATATAACAAATTCTACAACTTCCGCAGGCTGCCCGAGGCGCTCTCGTTCTTCAACGGAAAGCGTTTTGTTCCTCTGGTAGTTATACTGTGGTCTGTTATAGTTTCGCTTGTGTTGGCGGTGATATGGCCTGTAATTCAATCAGGAATCAATGCATTCGGTATCTGGATAGCAGATTCGGCAGACACCTCTC
>JAZKZL010000187.1:0-4950 GCA_045612645.1 Oscillospiraceae bacterium | reverse complement strand
GACATCCTGAGTGGCATATCCAGCAGGATGTGCTGCCGCTGTTAAACGGCAGATGCACATTTTCCACGATGGACGGCGCGACCCACACTATCCCCGACAGATGGGACATGATAATAGCGCATCCACCATGCACGTTCCTCACGGTTACCGGCAACCGCTGGTTTAACGTAGACCGATACGGGGACAAAGCCCGGCAACGTCTTCATGACCGTGAAGAGGCAGCAAAGTTCTTTATGGCATTCGCGACTGCCGACTGCCCCCGGATCATCATCGAAAATCCCATCGGCTATATGTCAACCGCATACCGCAAGCCCGACCAAATCATCCACCCGTATATGTTTGGCGATGCTGAACGTAAAGCAACTTGCCTGTGGTTTATCGGCGATGTTAAGCCGCTTGTTCCGACAAATGTCGTTGAGCCTGTCATCATCAAATATAAAAACGGCAGCGGAACAGATAACCCGTGGCATATGGAAACGATGAAGCTGCCCCCTGCAGAGAGAGCAAGGGCAAGAAGCAAAACTTTCCCCGGAATAGCCCGCGCTATGGCTGAACAATGGACTCCTGATTTGAGTGGAGGTGTAACTGATGACTAACGACCTGAAGCCCTGCCCGTTTTGTGGGGGAACCGTGGAAATCACGCAGAAATCGATTGGTTACATCAGGGGTGGAACTTTTACTGCAGAATTTAGCGCAGGTTGCGGACAGTGTGATATCGGTTTCGTGCGCGAGAGTAAATTTAAGGTCGTGGGAGGCAAAACCGAATATATCTACAATGGCTATGAGGAGGTTAAAAACTTGTGGAACAGGAGGGCAAGCGAAGAAGGTGATTGAATTGTTTGCAGGGACACGCTCGATCAGTCGCGCTTTTGAAGCCAGAGGACATGAAGTCTTTAGTGTTGACTGGGATAAGAGCCTTGCGGGAATGAACATGTACACGGACATATCAACACTAACCGCAGAAAAAGTCCTCGAAGTTTTCGGAAAGCCTGACATCATCTGGGCAAGTCCCGACTGCACGACATTCAGCATCGCAGCTATCAGTCATCATCGCAAACGAAATCCAGAAACGGGCTTTCTTGAACCTGTGAGCGATTATGCAAAGTTCTGCGATAAGTTGGACAAGCATGTATTGCGATTGATAATGGCACTTTCTCCACGCTTCTGGTTCATAGAGAATCCGAGAGGTGGAATGCGAAAGGTCGAATGGATGCAGGGACTTCCGAGGTACACGGTCACATATTGCCAGTATGGCGATTCACGCATGAAGCCAACTGACATATGGACAAATCATCCCGACCCACAATTTAAGCCGATGTGCAAGAACGGAGACCCTTGCCATGTTGCAGCTCCCAGAGGTGCGAAAACAGGAACGCAAGGTCTGAAGGGCAGCAAAGAGCGGAGCGTGATACCGCCTATGTTGTGCAATCATATTGTTGATATATGCGAGGAGAATAGAGATGGCAAAATATAACGACCTGATAAGCCGCGAGGCGTTGCTTAAAGAACTTGCCGAAGAAATCGAATGGGAGCGTACGCAGAGTGTCCGGACGACATCTATCTCTGCGTTTAAAATTGCTATGAGGCGCGTAAATGAAACTCCCGCCGTGGACGCTGTTGAGGTGGTGCGGTGCAAGGACTGCCAATTTTTTATGGAGTACCGAAAACGCACAGAGACCGCTGACGGTGACTGCCGGGCGAAAATGTTCGATGACGCAGACCGCTTGCTTTGTCTCCCTGTGAAGTATTCTGATTTTTGTAGCCGAGGGAGGTGTAGGCGATGAGCGATTTGATAAGCAGGGACGATGCGATGAGCGTCATTGAATCAATGCGGATTATGCTGAACGGAAAAAACATATTCTCGCCAAATATCAAGGATAGCGTCCTTGATTGCCTCGATATACTTCCCGCCGTGGACGCTGAACCCGTGCGGCAGGGAAGGTGGATTGATAAGCGAACAGGAGCGTATAGGGCGCAGCAGGCATGGTGTTCCGCTTGTGGAAAACGTAGCGGCATCGGTGGGATAAAATCCAATCAACACAAACCCTACTGTCCTAACTGCGGCGCGAGGATGGATAAGGAGGCAACCAATGACTAAACGCAGTATTATTGCGGAGCGCTTGAGACAAACACGCAAGGCTAAGGGGTTAAGTCAGATAGCCATGGCCGAAAGATTGGATACAACTCAGGATGTCATTATGAGCTGGGAAACAGACCGCCATTTGCCCACGCTGATAAGCTTACTAAAAATCGTGGAGGAGTTAGAAGTGAGTGCTGACTGGCTGCTGGGGTTGAAAAGATGAATGCGCGCATATGTCCCGTCTGCAACGTCGAATATATACCCGCATCCGTCGTGCAGATATACTGTTCACCTAAGTGCGGGCGCAAAATGTGGGGCAAGGCAAACCCCCCGCGCCCATCGGTGACATTTACCTGCGCGTATTGGAAATGTGGGCGCGTGGTTGTGACGGAAACAGACCGACCCGACAAGCGCTCACGGTTTTGCTGCGCTGAGTGTGAAAAGAAATATTGGAGGCATCCGCCTAAGGAATCGATGCTGCGCAACTATCACAGCATGGAGGAATACGCAAGCTATGAGCGGCGAGACAACGAATAACACCGCATACTGGAAAGAGGATCGCAGGCGCTGGGCAATAACGGACGGGCACGGCGAAATGCCGAATTATATCAGTGGCGTGCACACCATAGACCCGTGGAGGATCCCGCGTGTTTGCTCCAATTGCGGCAAATATCCGCTCCGTGGAGGGCTTGGGGATTCGTCGGTCGGCTATCCGTATGTGTTGAGTAAATACTGCCCGAATTGTGGGAAACGGATGCTGAAACTAAGAGAGTATGAAGATTTAGACTCGCGGTATTTTTGCACTACGACCAAAGAAAACGCGGAAAGATGACAAACGGGAGGAATTAAACATGATATCCAATTGGGAAGTATACGGCCTGCTCGACAGCGTAAAAGCATCAAAATACCCCATGTCAACCGACACAAACAAGTGCACGACCGACATAACCGACCGCGTCAACACGCTTGCATCCGCCGATCCAGGCACAGGGCACGACCAGTTTCTGACCGGCATCGTCGTGCAGTTCGACCTCACCTTGACCGTGAAGGCGTGGACGGAAGCGCAGCGCTATCATTTCCTTGATTTTGTATCGAGTCAGAGCACCATGCACAGGATCACTAAATTCGACCTTGACAGCTCTTACATCGGATATACTGATCCGCGCATGATCGAGATCATGAAAGAACTGGTAGCCGAATACAAGGCGAATCCTACCGCCGAGAACTACCTGCGTGTGCTGTATTCTAACCCTGCCGGATTCCGTCTTACCGCACGAATGACAACTAATTATAGACAGCTCAAGACTATCTACAGACAGCGTAAGAATCACAGGCTGCCTGAGTGGCGGATGTTCTGCGAATGGATCGAGCGGCTGCCGCATAGTGAGATGATAATCAATAAAGGAGTGTGAGACAATGTTTGACAAAAAGACATTTGCAGAGCGCATTAAGCAACTGCGTGTTGACAGGGGATGGACTATGCGCGACGCATCGCTCAAACTGGGTGCAGCTGAGGGAAGCGTCAGAGGCTGGGAACACGCAAAGTTTTTGCCCAGTCTCGAACTGCTTGTGGATATCGTAAAACTTTACGGTGTAAGCTTTGAATGGATTTTGTTCGGACAGGACAAGGTTGGAGGACGAGCGAATGACCCGTGATGAAGTTCTTACCAAAGCCGCCGAAACCGTGACGGGCTTCCGTGTTGATGATTACGGCAAGCCCGAAAACAATTTCGCGGTTATAGCCGACCTGTGGAGCATCTACAAGGGTACTCAGTTTGACGCGCACGATGTAGCGGTAATGATGGCACTGCTGAAAATAGCCCGCATCAAGTCAGGACATAACAAGGCAGACAACTACATCGATCTCGCAGGATATGCGGCTTGTGCGGGGGAGCTGATTGACAATGGCTGACGCACGTTTTGAGCGGCTTTACGCGCTATACGCACGGCAGAAGGCGGCGCGTGTGGAGCTTGCTGAATTGGAACCTGACGCGCACGACAACTGCGATAACTGCCGACGGTGTAAACAGCTTCGCGACGAGCTGATAGAAATCGATAAACAGATAGATGATACCTTTTCGGGAGGCGATGCCAATGGATAAAAACTTGCTGGGAATGTATATCCACAACGTGCTGATTACTCTGATATTCGGCACTGTGGCGGTGCTGCTTAATAAATGGTGGATTGTGCTTTTCTCGGTGGCAACGATACTGACACGGGAGGGTGTAGTGATTGATGATGACATATCAAACGTACCCTGATGAGATTCCGCGCAAGAGCATAAGATTTTGCAATCATTGCGGTGCGAAACGTGTTGAGCCAGTGATATTCTCAGCCATCAAAGGCAGTAAGACTCAGATGGTTTATATCTGCCCGAAATGCGGCGAAACGATTGTATCGTATTGGCATTAAGAAAGACAAAAACGGGGAGGTGAGTGGTTGAAAGAACCTATACCCTACGCAGAGCATCCGCGTTTGATACAGATGATGCTGGATATCGGTCGAGTCGAACAACAGATAACCAAACTCCGCGACAGCATCAGCCGTTTGGAATCGCGCAAATACCGCATCACTTCCGTGCTGACGGGTATGCCTCACGGCGGTCAAAAAGCAGACATCAACGATATTAACGGCGATATCGAAATACTGAGCGCACAGATTCAAACACTTGCCCAGCAACGGGCGCGGATGCTTTGCGAATTGGACATGGACACGGACGGGGAAACCCTGCGTCCCGTGGAGTATGCAGCCCTTAAATTTCGATACATCTACAAGTATCGCTATGAGGACATTGCCGAGATACTCGACGTGTCTATAGCAACTATCAACCGCGATATCAAGAGCGGAAGTCGGATCGTAGCCATGTCGT
>JAZKZL010000186.1:0-8428 GCA_045612645.1 Oscillospiraceae bacterium | reverse complement strand
ATGATCTTCAATCTGCTGTGCGCTCCCTGTTTTGCAGCTATGGGCGCTATCAGACGTGAGATGAACAGTGCCAAGTGGACTGCTTTCGCTATCACATATCAGTGCGTGTTTGCTTATGCGATCGCTCTGATCGTATACCAGTTCGGGCTGCTGTTCACAGGTGCTGTGAATGTTATAGGACTTATCTTCGCAGTGCTGGTGCTGGCTGCTATCGTGTTCCAGCTGTTCAGACCCTACATCGAGTCTACAAAGCTCACAGTGAAGGAGAATGCAAAGTAAGCTGCATCCTGCGACAGCAGGCAAAGCAATAAGGAGGATATGAAATGCTCGAATTTTTACAGAACAACATCGGTACTATCATAGCTGCGGCTGTTGTGCTTGCGATACTCGCATTTGCTGCATGGCGCATGATATCGGATAAGAAGCAGGGCAAGTCCTCCTGCGGCTGCGGCTGTGGCAGCTGTCCGAATTCCTCGCTCTGCCATGCCAAGCGTAACGGCGGGACGGAGTAATAACTGATATCTCATGCGGCTTTTGTGCGTTATGACGAATTTAATATAAGCTTTTCCCTTCGGAGAATGTCATCCGAAGGGAATTTTTGCTGTGTAAGTCTGTTTTTATACATTCGTGATGATTTATTAGACAGTTGTTGTTGTGGTTTTTTGGTAGTAATGAACAAACATTCGTTTATGTACTTGAAATTTTTGATAAAAAATGATATTATACTAGTATATAATATTTATGGAGGTCTACCCCCACATGAAAAACAAGATCAATCTTAATCTGAACGATGAAAATGCGGAAAAATCTGTGAAGATCACTCCCGCAACTGATGATAAGTATCCTATGGATAACGAGCCTGCAAAGCCCCTGCGCAAGCCATCCGTCTTTGCAAAGAAGGAGAAAGCTGCCGCTAAGGAGGAGCCTGAAAAGACAGTTCCCGATGTTGTGGAAGAGCCTGTTAAGGATGCTCCCGTAGCCGATGAGGCTCCCGCAGCAGAGGAGAAGGCTCCCGAGGCTGAGGTTTCCGTTGAGGCTGCTCCTGCCGAAAAGGAAAAGAAGCAGAAGAAATTCGGCAAATTCAAGAAGAATAAGAAGGCAGAGCCTGCTGTGGAGGAAGTTGCCGAGTCTGAAAAGCCTGCGGAGGATACCGCTCCCGAGGCTGAAAAGCCTGCCGAGGACACCGCCGCTGAGTCTGAAAAGCCTGTGGAGGATATTGCCGAAACCGAAACAGCTGCGGAGGATTCTCCCGCAGAAGAGCCTGCAAAGAAGGTCAAGAAGGCAAAGGCTGATAAGAAACCTAATAAGATCATTGAGTTCATTAAGAAGCTCAAGAGCGACGATAACGGTGTGAACCTTTCCAAGGGCAGCACCAGGATCAAGTACAGGATCCTTCGCCTTACCATCGTAAGCGTTGTTATTTCAGTTGCAGTGCTGCAGGTTTATTCCATGCTCACTACGATAAGTTCTTATAATAAATCCTATACAGAGCAGGCACAGGCGCTGGTTACATCCTATCTGCAGACCATCGACACAAAGCTGGACGCTTATACCACACAGATGAAATCCCTCGAGGGCAACCCTCAGGTCGTCAAGGCGATCAGCACCAAGGACGTGGGAACTAAGAATTCCGTTCTGATGCAGGTGGCTACCACCACGATGTTCAAGCATATCGATATTGCTGATATGCAGGGTAACACGGCAGTTGAAACTGTCATCAAGGATGATGAGTACTTTATCCGTGCATCGGAGGGTAAGAACACTCTTTCCTCCCCGCTTATCAGAAAGTATGCAAATACCGCTGCATCTGTAGAGCAGCTGATGGTGCTTGCCACAAAGTACATGGATGTTTCTTTCCAGGGCGTTCTTCTCGGTTATTTTGATCCCGCCACTTTCTCTGAGGGTCTGGACAGCATTTCCGAAGGCGATAACGTTATCGTACTGGATAAGAACGGCGTTGTAGTAGGCGCATCCGATATGACGCTCGTTAAGGAAGGCGCTATCTACAAGGATAACGAGGATAAGGGTCTTGCGTCTCTTGCAGAGGCTATGATGACTCTCGAAACAGGCACCATGCGTTATAAGAGCAAGGGTACCGAGTATCTCGTGGCATATTCCCCCATTGAGCTTACCGACGGCTGGAGCATTGCAGTAAGCCTGAATTACTCCACCGTTCAGAAGGAGATCATGACAAGCCTTATCATGGCTCTGATCCTTTCCGTTATTATCATTGCAGTTACATCCGTTATCTGCATCGGTATCGCAAACAAGATCTCCAAGCCTATCACTCAGGTTGCAGGCAGACTGAAGCTGCTCTCCGAGGGTGATATCTCCACCGAAATGAACATCAACGCTCCCAAGGATGAGACCAAGGTGCTTACAGACTCCCTTGACGACACCCTGACAGAGCTGAATAAGTACATAACCGATATCAAGGCAGTGCTTGCAGAGATCGCCTCGGGCAATCTTACCGCAAAGTCTGCTATCGAATACAAGGGCGATTTCACCGCTTTCGGTACATCCCTTGAAGAGATCACCACATCCCTTAACCAGTCTTTCGTGGCTGTTAAGGACAGCGTTGAGAGCTTTAAGTCGGGTGCATCTCAGGTGGCTGAAGGCTCCAAGCACCTTTCTGATACCGCTATCAAGGAGGCAGAGGCTGTTGACGAGATCCTCTCCACCATCGGCGGAATCACTGAAAAGGCTAACACCACCGCTCAGGTTTCCACAAAGGTACTTTCTCTCACCAACGAGGCTAACGAGAACGCTCAGCGTGGCGCAGACATGATGAAGGAGCTGCTTGCAGCTATTGAGAACATTCGTGAACGCTCCGACGCTATCAGCGCAATCATCAAGACCATCGACAGCATCGCATTCCAGACAAATATCCTTGCCCTGAATGCCTCCATCGAGGCTGCAAGAGCAGGTGAGGCAGGCCGTGGATTCTCCGTGGTAGCGGAAGAGGTTGGTAACCTTGCAAATATGTCCGCTGACGCTGCTAAGCAGACCTCCGTACTGATCGACGACACCATCAACGCCGTTAAGCAGGGTACAGAGATCGCTGACAGAGCAGAGAACGCTATCAGAAGCATCGCTGCGGATGTAAACGAGGTTGCAGGCTACATGGAGGACATCGTAGTTGCTGCAAACGAGCAGAATGCCGCTGTTGAGCAGATCACCGTCGGCATGAACCGTATCGATGCGGGAATGCATACCACCACCGCCACCGCAGAAGAGTCTGCTGCATCCAGCGAGCAGCTTTCCTTCCTGGCAGTATCCCTTTCCAACGAGGTGGAGAAGTTCATTACAGAGTAATCACATACAATTATCTGCCCCCGCTGAAATATGCGGGGGCAGATTTTTGCCGCAGAGAGAAAAAGGAATTCTAAACGAGAGCGCTTCAGATTCTAATGAATATTGAATAGATAATAACGAATAAAGAATAATTAATGAGGTCGCCTGCGGCGACGTATTTAAATATACGGCGAAGCCGCACCGATATTATTCATTTTTCAATATTCATTATTCAACATTCATTTGAGCGTAGCGACATATTCCGATTTGCCTCCTCAGGCGGGGGAGCGCTGCGTATCAGGTACCTTTTCCCTCACGCAGAGAGAATCTCCATCGGCGGTGACCTCCGCTCGGGAGCCGCTTTTCAGCTCGCCGCTTATCATCTTGCAGGAAAGCATATCCTCCACACGAGAGATTATCGCCCTGCGCAGCGGACGAGCGCCCAGCTTATCGGCACCCGATTCTGCTGTGAGTGCCACGGCACACAGTTGCTTTACGGCACTTTCCGTAAAGCTCAGCTCTATGCCGCAGGAGGCGGCGCGCTTTGTGAGATTCCCCAGCATCAGCGTGCAGATGTGTTCCAACTGCGGACTGCCCAGGCTCTCGAAAACTATCACGTTATCTATGCGGTTGATGAATTCAGGGGAGAAGCGCTTTTTAAGCTCTGCGGTAACATCGCTCTTTCCGCCGCCCGTGCCGCCAAAGCCGAGGGCGTTGCGTGAAAGAGCCTGTGCACCGATGTTTCCCGTCATGATTATCATAGCGTTGCGGAAATCAGCTTTTCTGCCGTCGGCGGCGGTGAGAGTGCCGTCCTCCAGTATTTGCAGCAGGAGGTTCAGAACATCGGGGTGCGCCTTTTCTGTCTCGTCAAAAAGCACCACGGAATAGGGTGAGCTGCGTATCTTCTTTATCAGCTGCCCCTGCTCCTCGTAACCTACATATCCGGGAGGCGAGCCTATCAGCTTTGCCACGGAGTGCCGCTCCATGAATTCCGACATATCAAATCGTATCAGCCTGCTCTCGCTGCCGAATACCACCTCTGCCAGCGCTTTGGAAAGCTCGGTCTTGCCCACGCCTGTCTGCCCGAGGAAAAGAAAGGAGCAAACAGGGCGCTTCGGGTCTTTGAGTCCGCTTCTGCCCCTTCTTACAGCAGCCGCCACCTGCTCCACCGCCTTGTCCTGACCCACGATGCGCTGCTTTAAAAGCTGCTCGATATTGCTGAGACGATGGCTCTCGTCGGCTGTAAGCTGCGATGCAGGGATGCCCGTCATTACCGAAACTGTATCAGCAATGCGCTCGGCGTTCACCACGGTGCGCTGCTGCTGCGGAGCGGAGCGTATGTGGTTTTCCTGCTCACGCAGGGCGGGCAGCTTTTCAAACTGCTTTTCTGCGATAGCCTTTGCCATCTCGGTGTGGATGGCTGCAAGCTGCTGAGAGGGCAGGGGATTCATGCGGCAGCGCGCAGCAGCTTCATCCAGCAGGTCTATCGCCTTATCGGGGAAGTTTCTGTCTGTGATATAGCGGGCGGAAAGTTCCACGGCAGCGGAGAGAGCCTCGTCCGTGATAACGGCGTTGTGGTGCGCTTCGTAGCGGCTGCGCAGACCTTTTAAAATAGTGAGAGTCACCGCCTCGGACGGTGCTTCCACCTGCACAGTTTGGAATCTGCGCTCAAGGGCACTGTCCTTTTCAATGCAGCGGCGGTATTCCTCTGTGGTGGTGGCGCCGATGACGCATATCTCGCCCCGTGCAAGCTTTGGCTTGAGTATGTTTGCGGCGTCGATTGCTCCTTCGGCGGCGCCTGTGCCGACTATGCCGTGAATCTCATCAATAAAGAGAATAATGCCGCTTGCTGCTGTGGATTCCTCCAGCACGCCTTTCAGCCTGTCCTCAAAGTCTCCGCGGTATTTTGCGCCTGCAAGCATGGATGTGAGATCCAGTGAGAATATCCGTCGCCCTTGCAGCTCCTGCGGCACAAGGCGCTGCACCAGTCGCTGTGCAAAGCCCTCCACCACGGCGGTCTTGCCGACGCCTGCCTCGCCGATGAGGCAGGGATTGTTCTTTGAGCGGCGCAGCAGGATGCGTGTAAGGCTCTCTATCTCTTCATCTCTACCCAAAACAGGGTCAAGCTGTCCGGCGGCGGCAAGGGCGGTGATATCCCGTGCGTATTTCGTGAGGGACTGAAAGCGGCGTTTGTCCTTTTCGTCAAAGCAAGGTGCAATGTATCTTTGGGCGTTGGCGTCTGCGGCAAGGCGCTCGCTGTTGGTGCCAAGCTCCGAAAGAATGACGCAAGCGTAGCACTCGTGGTCGTTGACTATCGCTTTCAGCAGATGCTCGGTGCCTGCGGTGCGGGAACCTTCTGCGCCTGCGATGGCGACAGCGTTGCTCATAAGGCGCTTGCTGCGCGGGGTGAGATCGGATGCCGTAAGCCGTGTGGGAACTCCTCTGCCCACCATGCTCTCAAGCTTTGCAAGCACCTCTTTTCTGCCCACGTTGTATTTCTTCAGAACAATGGCGGAGGGGAAGCCCTCGTCTGCTGTCAGACCGTACAGGATATGCTCGCTGCCCACATAGGTGTGACCGAGTCCCATAGCCGCTGCTATGGCGGCATTGAGAGCCGCAGTTGCCTTGTCGGTGAATCCGTTGAAAGAGATCATGCTGTCTTTCCTTTCTTTGCATTGATATATTGATATGCTATATTATGCACAGAAAAACGGAATTTATTTACATTGCAAAAAGAAAAGAGGCTGCGAACAGCCTCTTTGCATTTATATTATAAGGAATCAGCCACTTTAGATAACATTGCCTTATATTTGCCCTTGATGGATTCGGGTGAGAGTATCGTCACCTTGCCGCCGAACTGGAACAGCCACCCGAAGAAAGGAGCCTCCGCTTTAACGCGGGTGTTGATGGTAAAATGCTCATCGTCATATGGGATCAGCTTTATATCCTTGCCGAAACGATCCATCACCACATTTACAAGGTCGTTTGTGAAACGCAGCTTCACTTCGCTGGATTCGCCCGCAAACATGGAGAAGGTGGAGCCGAGATATTCAGACATCTTGAAATCGTTAGGCAGGGGATAAGCGCACGCGTCTTCAATGGTGACATTTTCCATTCTGTCCACACGGAAGTTGGTGATAGCGGAGCGGTTATCGTAATAAGCGATGAGATAGTATTTTTCATCATCCCACACCAGCTGATAGGGCGTGCAGACACGGCGCTTATCGCGGTATTTCTTGCGCTTGTTGGTGTCATAATCGAAATATTTGAAGGAGATCTTCCTGCCCTCGCTGATGGCGCGATTAATGGAGTCAACGTTTATGTAAACAGCCTCGTTCATTGCCTTGATACGGCCCGAAACAAATACCTGACGGCGCAGCTGCTTTGCCTGATGTGTGCTGCATAACTTGCCGATCTTATCAATAAGTTGGGCGGATTTCTTTTCCGTAAGGAATTTCGAGGAGCTTACTGCGTCAGCCAGCAGCTTCAGCTCAGGCAGCTCGAATTCACGGCTCACCACACGGTAATCGGCGTTTCTTCCTCTGCCGTCAACAATATCCAGACCAAAGCAGCGTAGCGCCTCGATGTCCTCATAAAGAGCTTTTCTTGCTGCTGAGATACCGCAGGCTTCGAGCTTTGCTATGATCTCGGGCATAGTTAGGGCATGATCCTCATCGGTGCATTCTGTCAGGATTCGATATAGATATAGAATCTTGAGCCTTTGCATAGGGCTTCTTGCAGTGTCGGGCATGTCTGTGTACCTCGCAATATTATAATAAGTGTAATTCACTGTGAATGTTATTGAATTTATATTTATATAATTATTATATCATACAAATTGTATCATGTGCAGTACAATATGATAAAAATGGATGTTTTTCAGCTAAAACATAGAAAAAATTTAAATATTTTAGGTATTTTGACTATAAAGCCCGGGTGAGCTGATCCGGTTTACAGAAATTATACAAAAAGTAAAAAAAGTTAGGAAAACCTATTGACAATGCGCCCTGTTTGTGATAAAATGTAGTTACCTCGAATGGGGCTTATTTTTTTGTGCATTTTTTTATGTACATGCTCCGTTAAATCTGCAATTCCGCAGCTGAGGGAGGCAATAATGCCTGAAAAGGCAAGAAAATAGGAGGTGCCGAAAGTGAGAGTTAAAATTACACTGGCGTGTACAGAATGCAAACAGCGCAACTACAACACCATGAAGAACAAGAAGAACGATCCCGACAGACTTGAAATGAACAAGTACTGCAGATTCTGCAAGAAGCATACTCTTCACAAGGAAACAAAGTAATCAGGAGGAGTCATAATGGCAAAAGATATCGATTTAACTAAGAACGTTAGCGATGAAACTCCCGATGAAGAAGTGAAGGAGTCTGCGGATGTGAAGGCTGAAAAGCCCGCAAAGGAATCCAAGGACAAGAATGCGAGACCTTCCAGATCTTCCAAGAAGAAAAAGAAGGGTATCGTAAAGTACTTCAAGGACGCTAGGTCCGAGTTCAAGAAGGTCGTATGGCCTTCCCCGAAGCAGACAACGAACAACACTGTTGTTGTTCTTGTAATGTGTATCTTAGCCGCTATCTTTATTTTCGGCATAGATTCACTCTTCGGTCTTCTCAACAGACTCCTGCTCGGTCAGGGGTGACAATTTCTAGGGGGTAAATATGGCTGACACAGAGGCACAGTGGTACATTCTCCACACATATTCGGGTTACGAAAATAAGGTTGCCAGCGACATCATGAAGGTCGTAGAGAACAGAGATCTCCACCACCTGATCGAGGATGTGTATCTTCCCACCACCACCGTTACCGAGGAAAAGGATAACGGCAAGATCGTTGAGGTGGAAGAGAAGCTCTATCCTTGCTATGTGTTCGTTAAGATGATCGTTACGAACGAGTCCTGGTATATCTGCCGCAACACCAGAGGTGTTACAGGCTTTGTAGGCCCCGGATCCCAGCCAATCCCTCTCAGTGAGGAAGAGGTCAAGAACCTCGGTATTGTTTCGAAGGATACTTCGGTTTCCTTCGCAGTCGGAGACGTGGTGAGTATCAAGAACGGCCCGCTTGAGGGCTTTGAGGGTACTGTCAAGGAGATCGACGCTGATAAGCAGACAGCGCTTATCGATGT
>JAZKZL010000185.1:0-2615 GCA_045612645.1 Oscillospiraceae bacterium | reverse complement strand
CAGACCCTCGTCAAGATAGCTGCACAGCGCATCGATAAGTCCGTCTGCGCCGCCCTCGATAGCCCCCACGGAGCGCAGCGAGGAATGCACCGTCACCACGTCGTCATGCTTTACGGCAAGAGCCTGCAGCATGATGTGTATATCCTTTTCACCTATCATGTAAAAACCGCCTTTCAGTTGATATATTATCATGATACATTATAACGGCGGCGATGTCAAGCGGCTGTCATCTGCTGCCGATAATTCTTCCGTCTGTGGAGATAGTGATGACCTGATGTGGGATGAGCTTTCCGCTCAGCTTGATTGCGTTGAGGGCGGCGTTTTCGATACCGCCGCAGCAGGGTACTTCCATCCTTGCTATCGTTATGCTCCTGATGTCGTTGGCGGCTATCAGCTTTGTCAGCTTTTCGGTGTAATCGCCCTCGTCGAGCTTAGGGCAGCCGATGAGCGTGATCCTGTTTCTGATAAAGTCCTCATGGAAATTACCGTAGGCGTATGCGGTGCAGTCGGCGGCGATAAGCAGATCTGCTCCGTCAAAATAAGGCGCGTTGACAGGGGCGAGCTTTATCTGCACAGGCCACTGTACGAGTCTGCTCACAGCGGCGGCAGGTGCGGCAACGTTACTGCGCTTTATAGCTTTTGACTGTGTGCCGGGGCAGCCGCAGGGAAGAGGCGCGTACTTCGCCTTTGCCGCTAGCACTGCCGCCTCGTCATAGGCGGGAGCCTCACGCTCTTCAAAGCTTATCGCACCCGTAGGGCAGGCAGGGAGACAGTCGCCCAGACCGTCGCAGTAGTCCTCTCGCAGCAGCTTAGCCTTGCCGTCCACCATGCCGATAGCGCCCTCGTGGCAGGCTTTGGCACACAGACCGCAGCCGTTGCATTTATTTTCGTCTATCCTGATTATTTTTCTTATCATAAATACCTACCTCCTTGTTCTGTAGATCCATTTTATCATATCGCGATCTCAAAATCTGTTGAATTTTCAACAGGTAAAGAAATACTAAAGACTTTTTTAAACAGGCTGATTTTTATTGACATTTTACCTTGTTAACTATATAATTGAAATCAGAGAATTATAATGTGGAGGTGTGCGCCGATGTCCGAAAAAGCAGTGCGTACAATATCGCTCGCAACGCCGTTTGAGGGCTGCGATGACGGCTGGGAGGAATATCCCCGCCCGCAGATGAAAAGAGATTCCTATATATCCCTTTGCGGCGAGTGGGAGCTTTCCGTCAGAAAGAACGGCAGCGAGCAGAAACTGGGCGGCATAAAAGTTCCATTTCCGCCTGAGAGCCGCATCTCAGGCATCGAGCGGCAGCTTGCTCCCGATGAGCAGTATGTCTATCGCAGGAAGTTCACCTTGCCCGATGACTTTAACGTGGGCAGAGTGCTGCTGCATTTCGGCGCTGTGGATCAGATCGCCGAGGTGTATGTCAATAATATCCATGCCTGCACGCACACGGGCGGCTATCTCCCTTTTACGGTGGATATCGCAGAGCATCTGGTGAATGGCGAAAACTCCCTCAGGGTAGTTGTGACGGATGCCCTCGATACAGATATTCCATACGGCAAGCAGTGCCGCAAGCGTGGCGGAATGTGGTACACACCCATCAGCGGTATATGGCAGGCTGTGTGGATCGAAAGCGTACCGCAGCGCTATATAGAGTCACTGAGCATCACACCGACTCTCGGCAGCGTGACTATTGATGTCAAGGGCGGCGATAAGGAAAAGCTCATCACTCTCTGCGGCAGGGAATACCGCTTCAGCGGCAGCACTGTAACTATAAATATAGACGAGCCGCAGCTTTGGAGTCCCGAGCATCCGCATCTGTATGAGTTCACGCTTATGTCGGGCAAGGACAGGGTGGAGTCTTATTTCGCTCTGCGCACCGTTTCGATAGACACGAGCGGCAAGCATCCTGTGATGTGCCTCAACGGCGATCCGTATTTCTTCCACGGCGTACTGGATCAGGGATATTTCAGCGATGGAATTTATCTCCCCGCATCCCCTGAGGGATATATCTATGATATCACCACAATGAAAAAGCTCGGCTTCAATATGCTGCGAAAGCACATCAAGACCGAGCCTGAGCTGTTCTATTATTACTGTGATAAATACGGAATGATAGTATTCCAGGATCTTGTCAACAGCGGAAAGTATAATTTCCTCATAGACACCGCACTGCCCACCATCGGACTTCGCCGCGGAATATCCCACAAGGCGACCTTAAAGCGCAGACGACGCTTCGAGCGTGAGGGCGCAGATACCGTGAAACGTCTGTATAACCACCCCTGCGTGTGCTATTACACGATATTCAACGAGGGCTGGGGACAATACGATGCAGATCGCATATACAATAAAATGAAAGCCTACGATTCCACACGCATATGGGACGCAACATCGGGTTGGTTCACCGAAAAGGAGAGCGACGTAAAGAGCGAGCATATCTATTTCCGCAAGCTCTCCCTGAAGCCGCACAAGACCCGTCCGCTGGTGCTTTCGGAATTCGGCGGATACTCTTATCGTGTTGAGGGTCACTGCTTTAATCTCGATAAGAATTACGGCTATAAGACCTGCGCCACCGCAGAGGAATTTACTGCCGAGCTTGCAAAGC
>JAZKZL010000184.1:0-1923 GCA_045612645.1 Oscillospiraceae bacterium | reverse complement strand
ATAAGGTCAAGTATAGCGAGAGAGAACTGTTCTGTTTTCGCATAAAGAAGACCCTCCGTTCCCGAAAACGCCTGCTGACAGGTATAACCTTCCTTTGAAAGTGATTTTGCGATGAGGTTGTTTATATAGGTATCATCCTCAATTATCAGAATTTTGGGCATACTGTCACTCCTTTTTGAATAAATTATTCAAAAATATTATAGCATATTAAATTCATGATTTCAATATATGGAAATCCGCAATACACAAAAATCCCGTATCTAACATAACCGTTGGATACGGGACTTGTTGTTATTTACCGAATTCAATGCGGACAGTCATAGACATATCCTGCCATTGAAATTCTCTGAGATATTTTCCTTTTGACTTTTGATAGGCTCTCGCCATTTCAAAGGTTATCGGAAAATCTCATTCGATTGCTAACTTAGAGAATAATCCCTTATCTGAGTGCAGCCTGTGCGGGCATGGTGGTGGCGAGGTGTGGGGGCAGAGGGCAGTTGCGGAATGGTTTTATCGCTACTTTTGGGTGAAAGTAGCGATAAAAGTAAGCGATAAACAAAACCGACGATAAATTGTTGTAACGAAAATTAAACAACTCTTTCATTTCTGCCACCGACCGCATTGACATCGCCTCACAAATATGTTACACTTAAACCATGATTCAGAGCAAAATGCTACACAGACAGGAGCACCCAAAATGAACCCCGAACTGCAACAGATATTCACCGAAAACCCGCACTACAAAGCCGCTTATGACGAGTTCCTGGAGCTTCACAAGAACGGCTACGGCAAGAACAGCACGCCCGAGGAGCTTGCCACATTCGAGGGCTATTACGCACGGGATTTTCTGAACGGACTGAAAGCGCCCGAGGATACCTCTGTGCTGATAAATGGCGAACGTCTGACTATCCGCAGAGCGAGCCTTGCGGACGCTGATTTCATGGAAAAGGTGGAGCTTGACGAGGACAATTCCCTGTGGGTGGGACACTGGCCGTTAGGTTGGCGAATTGCGAAATTCGGCGACGGTCACATGCTCCAGACCATCATTGAAAAAGCAGACGGAACCGCCATCGGCATTATGATCTTCTGTGATCTTATGAATTACGAAACTGAGCTTCAGTTAAAGCGTATCGCAATCCTCGAAAAGGGCAGGGGCTACGGCAAGGAGGCTCTGTACCTCGCACAGAAATACGCCTTTGAGGTGCTGGGTACAAAGTGCCTCAGCCTCGGCACAAATGAGCATAACACAAGGGCGCAGAGCATTTACAAGGCGACTGGATTTACGCCCGATATGCCCGATCCCTGCACGCATTTTCACATTGCGGCTGAGGATTATTTCAGCCGTTCGGTTCAGCAGACGCCGAGGCTATCGTGAAGCGGAGAACAAAATAAAAATCATTTGTGGAGGTGTGAAATGAGCACATATATATTAACAAGTATGTTCAATGATGGGTTTGATGTACATACTGCTGAAGTTTTTCGTCAAAAGATAAGTAAAAGAAATAAGTTTGCATTTGTTGCATCTGAGTTTGAAAAAATACACGAAAAGACAGATAAGTATTTTCATTTTTTTCTGAATATGTTTGAAAACGCTGGTATTCATTTTGGAGAAGCCTATGTAATAGATGGAAGAATGAGAGTTGATGAAGCACAGAAAAGGCTTGCGGAAGCTGATGTGGTCTGGCTAGCAGGTGGTGATACTCCCACACAGTTCCGCTATTTTAAAGAATATGGTTTAGATACAGTTATTAAACAACATGATGGAATTATCATAGGTATGAGTGCAGGCTCTATCAATATGGCAAAAACATCAATATGTACCTTATCCTACGGACACTTCAAACAGGAGATCTATGATGGGCTAGCTTGTGTAGATATTTCTGTAGAACCTCATTTTATCAGAGATGCAGTATCAGATGAATT
>JAZKZL010000183.1:0-1718 GCA_045612645.1 Oscillospiraceae bacterium | reverse complement strand
TAGCCGTACCGCTCCGTTGCTGACGGGGCGGTTTTTTGATCTTACTGATTATGGGTACGGTTGCTGTCAATAATTGCAGTAAAGGCGCGGCAAAGATCGGCGTATTGCTGTCCGGAGCGATTGACATTGATTTTATCATGTGATAAAATTGTTTTATAGACGTTATGCCCGTAGTGTTGATCTTCGGGAGAAAAGGAGATGATCTGTATCAGACTGGAATGGAACAAGAAGTATACCACCATCGCTGCTTATGCACTTATCGTTATCGTGCTTTCGGTGCTGTTTGTGGTTTTTATCTTCAAGTATGAGTCCTTTGCCAATGGATTTTCATGGATCGGTGAGGTCATTGCCCCCATCATTATCGGAATCGTGATAGCCTATGTGGTAAATCCGCTGGTGGACTGGTTTGAGAACCGTGTCTTTGACGGGCTGAAGAACAAGGCTGTGAAGATCGCTCCGATGGAGGACAGGGTAAAGGCTGAGGCAAGGGCTGCCAAGAAACGCAGGCGCTACAGAACCGCTGCCAAGGCTCTTGCGGTGACAGTCTCCTTTTTTATAGTGCTTACGGTCATTACAGGAATGTGCATTGCCATTGTTCCACATGTGGCGCAGAGCATTGTGGATCTTGCGGATCAGATGCCGCAGTATGCGAGAAACCTTGAGGCAAAGCTGAAGGAAATTTTCGCTAATAATCCTAATCTTGCTAATTATATTTCCGAGGAGTTCAGCGAGCTGAGTACGATCATCGATAAGATAGCCGATCAGATCGCTCCTGTTGCATCGGATATTATCGGCAGTGTTTCGGCAAGCGTTATCGGAGTTATCACAAATATCCTTGTGGCTCTTAAGAATGTGCTTATCGGCTTTATCATTGCGATATACCTGCTTTTCAGCAAGGAACGCCTTATCGCTCAGGCAAAGAAGGTGCTGTTTGCATTTGTGAAGAATGACAAATGTCAGAGCATCCTTGCTGTTATGCGTAAGAGTAATAAGATATTCAAGACATATATCATCTCAAATCTGTTGGACGCCATTATAATTTTTATACTCATGAATATCGGCTTGGCGCTTATGGATATGCCGTATGCGATGCTGATATCCATGGTGTGCGGTGTGACGAACCTGATACCGTTCTTCGGTCCGTTCATTGGTGCTATTCCCTGTGGTGTGCTGATATTGCTGGTGGATCCTATAAAGGTGATCTGGTTCGGAATATTCGTTCTCGTTCTGCAGCAGTGCGACGGAAACATCATCAAGCCGTTCATGTTCGGCGAGACGATGGGACTTCCTGCATTGTGGGTGCTTATATCCATTATTGTCAGCGGCGGACTCTTCGGCATACCGGGTATGCTGCTGGGCGCTCCTGTTTTCGCTGTGATCTATCTGCTGTTTGCGGAGTATATCTCGGGCAGGCTCAGGAAAAAGAATCTTCCCACCGATACGGAGCGTTACTACACTACTTCGGAATATGTAAATCATTATATTGAACCCGAAACCGATAAACTGGATGAGAATTGATACAAATGACCGCAGAGATTTTTCTCTGCGGTTTTTCAAAATAATGTAATTATACTGTTGACAAGGAATAGTCTATTATGGTATAATATGATAAATGGTATTGCATATGTTTGAATATTTTGTGCAATTTACTAAAAAACGGCAAAGGTGCGGTAAAGTAACGGTATGGTAAAGGCGGTTATTTTTGATATGGACGGGCT
>JAZKZL010000182.1:0-22738 GCA_045612645.1 Oscillospiraceae bacterium | reverse complement strand
ATGATTCCGATGACGACGAGGATGATGGCGATGAGTGACAGGTTTGAGCTGCGCGTGCGCGGCAGCATGGTGGACAAGGACGGCGAGGTGATCGCAGTTGACAGCCTGCAGGACGGTACTGCGGTAGCGGCGTTTGTCGTGGACGATGAGGGCGTGACTCATGGCAGGATATACGGCGGTATGAGCGCAGCCAACATGGCGGGCATCCTGTACAGCATACACAAGGTGATCGGCGAGGACGGCTTTTGCATGGCGCTGGAGCTGCTTTCGCGGGTGTTGGCGAGGGAAGAGCATGCCGGAGAGGTGGAAGAATAACGACCGCGCACAGATAAGGCGCGGACCGCGACCGGGCGACATCTGCCGGGAATGCACCGAACGCAGACCCGGCTGCCGCAGCGGCTGCGAGAGATATGCGGTCGAGGAGATTACGTACATAGCCACGCGGGGTCCGCTTGAGAAGAAGCGGCAGCTCTACTACGACCTTAAAGGGCTTGATGTGCACAGAAAAAGGCGCGCTGCCTCAGTTAAGGCGGCGCGCTACAGGAGAGGTGACAAATGATTTTTGTTGAAGGGCGGCACTGCCTGACCTGCGATGCATACATGGGCGGCGGGGCGTGCAGGATCAATGTAGAAGCCGAATGCCGCGAGGGCGGCGGATTTGAAGCATGGCGACCGCGGGTGAGGTTCGTATTCGCCGACATGGCGGAACGCTATGTGCGCGACATCGGTCACGAGGGCGGGTATACCATAAGACCCGTGATGGGACACTACGAGCTGGAGCTTGAGGGGTGGCCGAGGGATGATTAAGCGTCAACATCACGAGCGCGGGAAGCCGGTCACGCGGCAGGTTATCAAATCGAACGACGGCAAAATATGGGCAGAGCATATGCTGACGGTATGGTACCTATACCAGCAGGACGAGCTCACGATACACGAAATCGCACAACTGTATAACGCGTGCGAGAGCAGGGTGAGCAAGATCGTAAGCCGTTTCCGGCAGATCGCAAACGATGGGGACAACCCACAGGCAGCGAGGTATTTTTCGCGGGCACAAAAATATGCCGAGGCGCTCAGGATGCTCAACGAAAAACGTGGATATCCGTACATAGTGATATCGCGGCAGGTTGGACTCAGTTCGGCGACGGTGCGGGACATCGCCGTGCGCAACGGACTGGAAAGGAAAAAGAACTATGATCGAACGGGCGATGGCCGTAAGGTTCAGCGGTGAGACGGTGAGAGTCGGCGGCAATAGCGATATGGCCGAGGGGATCCGCACGGGAATGCAGGAGGCGGAGCTGCGCAGGCAGGAGCGCGAGAACGAGCGGCTGCGCAAAGAACTCAAACACACACAGGAACGGCTGAGACTGTACTGCTGGGCGCTCAACAATGAGCGTGAGCGCAGACTTGAAGCCGAGGCGCAGCTTAACCGCAAAAGGCGGAGGGTGATCTACAGGATGATCGCTGTACTGGGCGGCAGAAGAGCATAAAAAAAGCCCCTCCGGGAAGTGCGCGCCGGAGGGATTGAACAAAGAGTGCTTCATCGAGAGTATAGCACATTTTGCGGCAGAAAGCAAGGTGAAATAATTTGAAGGTACGAACGCTCAGATGGCATAAAACGGCAGAGGAAAAGCCCGAGATACCGGGCAGGTATCTGGTCACGCTGCGCAGACCTACAGGCGGGCACTGGGTGCAGATAAGGCGCTGGACGGGCGTCAACTGGGATCAGGGCGCAGAGGTAACCGCATGGATGGAAATGCCCAATGCATACGGAGGCGTTGACCGTGTCAAAAACTGACGGCTACGGGCAGGTGGAATGGATCCCCAAGGACGTGAGGATGCCCACGGAGGCAGACGGCGACCCTTGGGGATGCGTGCTGATATACGACAGACTCAACGGGGTCAAGATCACGGGCTTGCGCAATGTTTTGGAGATAGGACGCAGCATGGTGACGCACTGGGCGAGGATCCCGAAAGGACCGGAGGGCAAATAGATGAAGATAGGAAAAATCAAAAGCTGCTGCAAGGATAAGAGCACCGTATACCTCTATCAGAGGGAGGACGGCAGCCAGCTGATAAGCGACGGCGTGGCTTACTGGCCTGTAGACAGCGGGCTGAGGCTCACCGAGGAGGCGCTGAAGTCTATTTTTGACGTCACACCGAAGGCATGGAACGAGAGCTGGGTACACGAGACGATAATGCTCACCGAGGAGCCCGACATGACAGAGTTGGGCGCTGTGCCTGCACATCTGCTCGACGAGGTATGGGAGGCGTCCGCCGAGGTGCAGCTGGACCCTGTAAGCGACGGCGTGGTGCTGTACAGGGGCGTCGAACTGATGGCATTCCGCGAGGATGACGGCACATGCTACTACGTGCCGCGCAAGCAGCTCAAGACGATGGACGAGGACGCCCAGTACTACATGCTGAGGCAGGTAGGCAATATACGCGTACTGACGGTATACGACAGTATGCTCACCTGCGGTATGGTGACTGTGCTCGGCGGGGAGTATGCGCGTGAGGTGAACGATACCATAGCGCGGGTGATCAACGGTGTGTTCAGATGATACAGCGTCGAGATGCGAAAAAATACGCGTACAAGGACGGGTTCATAACGCTGCAGCAGGCCGCAGATATGTGCGGTCTGACCTGCCCCGGCATGCGGCACCGATTGCGCGGCTGCGGTGGCGATATGGCTGCGGCGATCGCAATGGGCAGTGCGGTATCGGGATCGCGATACACGTACAGAGGGCGGAGCATTCGCATAGATGACGCGGCGAGGCTGGCGGGGGTGACGAAATATCATATGAGAGAGACTGTTAAACGATGCGGCGGGAATATGGATGCCGCGATGGACGAGCTGATGAACGCCGAAAACGAGATACTGGAGGCGCTGGGCATAGTGGACGAGGAGCCGGTGGTAACACCTGCGCCGAAGCCAGCGCCGAAGCCAGCGCCGAAGCCCGAACCGAAGCCTGTGCCGAAGCCTGAACCGCTGCCGGCACCGATGCCGGCAGCGCCTGTCGCGGCAGAGGAGAAGAAGCGCCCGGGCGTGCCGGAGCTGGACAGCAAGGACAAGCGGATCCTGAGATGCATTAACGTGTGCATACGCGGGCTGAAGACACTGATTTGCGAGGTTGAGGGGCTGGACAACGACAGCATAGTGCTTATGGACGATGCTGCGCAGCGGCTGCAGAAGGTTCGCCGAGAGATGTTTGACGAGGCGATCGACTGGGAGGGGATGGCGAAGTGAGGAGCAAGGCGCTGATTGATGCGATCAATGAGGTTGTGGACAAGGGTATCGAATGCGAGAAGTGCATATTTGGCTGCAAGTCCGGCAGCGACTGCCTGCTGATCGCGACGGCAAAGGAGCTGAAGGTTCTGCAAGACGGCATTGTGCGGGCGCAGAAACTCCTGCGCGCGGCGGTGGACGATCTCAGGGACGCTGACAGGATAGAGTGCGATCACTGTAAGCACTGGAATGTTTCCTGTGATGTAGATGGCGATGACGAAGGGCTTTTTATGTGTGAAACCTGCCACAAAAACTGCGCTTGCAAGGAATGCCGCGACAACAGCAGATGGGAATGGCGGGGCTTTTGTGCGGAGAATAGCAGTGAGGTGGAAGGGGTGAAACCGTGGAACATCCTGATAGCCTGTGAAGAATCACAGGCGGTATGTATCGAGATGCGCAAGCGTGGGCATAATGCCTTTTCCTGCGACATCATCGAGTGTTCGGGCGGTCATCCTGAATGGCATATCATGCAGGACGTGGTGCCCTTGCTTAACGGTGATTGTGAATTCTACGCCTGCGACGGCACGGTTCACAGGATTGCAGGCAGATGGGACATGATAATAGCCTTCCCACCTTGCACCCACCTGGCAGTTAGCGGAGCGAGACACTTCGAAAAGAAAAGAGCAGACGGTCGTCAGCAGAAGGCTATCGAATTCTTCAGCCAGTTTCTGATAGCTGATTGTGAGCGTATCGCGATTGAAAATCCTGTTGGGATAGTCAGCGGGGATTATATACCGAAACATTTCCCGAATTTAGCAGAAACCTACGGCCTGCCAAAGAAGCCGACACAGATCATTCAACCGTTTGAATACGGCCACCATGCAAGGAAAACAACTTGCCTATGGCTGAAGGGGTTGCCCAGTTTAGTGCCCACCAACATTGTTGACCCTGGGGAGATTGTGGGCAATGGCTTCAGCGTTGGGGCATCGTTGGACATGGCAAGGGACGAGAACGGAAAGATTATAAGCTGGAACGACCCAAGGACAGCGAAAATCAGAAGCAAAACCTTCCCAGGCATCGCCCGTGCAATGGCTGCACAATGGACACCTGACCTAAGGGAGGCAACCCCATGACCAAATTATCAGAAGTCCAGGAGAAAGTGCGACAGATGGGAGTGGCGGGGCTGGAAAACCGGAGAGGGCACAGATGTATAAGTTCAGAATGGCCGAGAGTATAAACGGAGGTGCGGCGGATGACAGTAAATGAGTTCCTGCAGAAATACCGCAGGGTGCGCAACGGGATGAATGATATACGACCGAGGGTAGTATGCGCTGATGGATATAATGTGTCGATACAGGCGGGATACGGGATATACTCATCTCCGCGGGCAGACGCAGACGCATACAGCGCGGTTGAACTGGGATTTGCATCACATGACGAGCCCGAGCTTGCGGCATGCAAGGAGGGCACCATATATCCGTATGTGCCCGTGGAGCTTGTTGACAAGGTGCTGACAAAGCACGGCGGCATAGTGGGTGTTGACGGCGGCAACTGCTACGGCGGCGAATGGGAGAAAGGATGTGCGGAGGATGTTCGGACGGAAACGCAGTAAAGAACGCGAACTTCTGTTTAAGGCGCGAATCAAAGAGCTTGAAAACATCATTTGCCCCGGTGAGGTACACGACTGGCGGCGCGTGAGCGAAAAATACATAACTGTCGATGGATACGGGACGGAAATATATGTCCGCCGATATGTGTGCAAGAGATGCTTGCGAGCTGACGAACAATTTGATTGAAAAAGCCGCCAAAGCGTGGAATGACCGGCAGGACTGTGCGTGTCTGCCGGTCAACTAAGGAGGGCAAGTGATGTATAAGCTCAAGCGAGTGTATATCTGTGATGCGTGCGACGCTGCTGCACTACCGCGAATAAGGATATTCCCGTGCGGCGGGACCTATAGAGCATTGCCAGAGGGCTGGGAAAAGGTGGGCGGGATGCATTTTTGCCCTGTGTGTTATGAGGCGTGGCGAAATACAGACATAAAAGATAAGAATACGAGCTCAAAGGATGAAACAAGTGAGAACATCCGCCTATGATGTCAATCTGATTGCTGACGGAAATGGTGGTCAAGAGTTGGCAACCTATGAGTGGAACAGGAGGGTAAGCGATAATGCAGATTGAGTGCCGTTACGTGAGAGAGTGTGCTGACTATATGTCGCCAAAGTGCGGGAGGTGCGATAACAACAAGATCAGGAATGCGCCGAAAACGCGATTTGTTGCTGCTGCCGACGCCGATCTGACGGGTTATCACAACAAGGGCGGCGCGTATTTAACCAGAATCGTGCAGCTGTGGGAAGGGGTGCGGGAGTATCAGTGTCCTGCGTGCGGGTGCGGTCTGGGTTATATCACGAGCAAGGACGAGGACGACGAGTTCAACGAAAGCGTGTGCCCGAGCTGTGGGCTGATGGTGATATACGGTCCTGCGGAGCAGACGAGCGAGGACGGTGGCAAGGGATGAGTGATACGATAAGCAGGGATAAGTCAAGTATGAGTCAAGTATGAGCCAAGCAAAGGAGGATGCGAATGAGGGATAAGCTTTTGTGCGGGTTCTGGGCTTGTGTTGCGCTCGGCGCGCTGGCGTGGACGGCGATGGTGGCAGGAATGCACGCGCTGCCGCCGGCACTGCTGGCGAGTTTTGCGATGTCGTGCTTCGGGCTGATCTGGCGGGACATCGACGTGGAAAAACGGCAGATGGCTTACGGGGTGAAGATTCCGGTAGAAGAGGTTAACGGCGACAGGCAGACTGCCAGGCATGCGGTTCTGCTAAATGTGGCCGAGGAACTGCTGGAAGAGGGCGTGATCGAATGCGATATCGAGGAGTTTGAAGGCAAGTATTTTATCGAGGTCAAGACCCACAGGATAGACTACTGATCGTTTGAGGATAGGCGGTCCGGTGACCGCCCTTCCTGAGACGATGAGAGTTGCGGAAGGCGCAGGAGAAGAGAAAAAAATAAAACGAATGGAGGATATCCTCTTTCTTCAGTACAAACCTGCGCCGTCCGGAGCTCTCAATTTTTGACCTGCCACACCGGGGCGGGTTTTCGTTTCTTCATATATTAGGCGTACTGCCTTGCTTGTGCTTGTATTGCGTATTAATAAGTGGAGCACGGCGCGGCGGGCGAGAGATAAGGAGGTTGAGCGGTGAGCGGTTACAGCGACGGATCCAGATACGAGATTTTGTACGACCTGCCGAAGGGCGAGGTGGATACAAAGGCGCTGGGCGGAGTACGTACTAAAACCATCCGGGCGGGTGATACGCTTGAGATAGAGGTGTATCCGCTGGTCAGGGTCGATGCTCCTGCGAGAGAGGAAGCCCGGAAGCGAGGCAGCAGCCCCGCTCAGATAAGGCTGAACCTGCACAACTCCATGAAACGCATCCGCAGGCTCTGTGAGGCTAACTTCGGCACGGGCGACTTTGTACTGCACCCCACGTTTGATTACGGCGCAGTTGAATACGGATTTATCAACAAGGCAGATCAGAGACGCGAGTGGGAAAGACTTGGCTATCCTACGGATGAGGAACAGGCACGAAAGATAATACGCAATTTTATTGCACGCGTACGCAGGTACGTGCGGAAGTGCGGCGGGGATCCCAAGGAGCTGAGGTACCTTTACGTGGTCGAAAAAACCAAAGAACCGCAGGACGGCGACATAAATGCGCTGCCCGCGCACTATCACTATCATATGGCCATCAGCGGCTGCGGATGCCTGAGTATTGCGGCACTCAACGAGCTGTGGGGCTACGGTCACACGAAATGCGAACCGGTGGATATGCGCTACAACGGTCTGAAGGGATTTGCGACATATGTGGCCAAGCGCGTGACCCGTCTCAAGCGCAAAACGCGCTGGGCATGCAGCAAAAACATGAAACAGCCGGAGGTTACGGTGAGCGATCGCAAGATCTCGCGCAGGAGGCTTGCACAGATCGCGCGTGATGTTCAGTACGCAGGTAAGGAGATCCTTGAAAAGCTGTACCCCGAGTATCAGCTGGCGGAAGTGCCGGAGGTAAGGTTTTCGGATTTTGTGGCGGGGGCATACATATACGCACGGATGAGGAGGCGAGACTGATGCGGATCATACGACACGGAGACAGGCAGCGCGGCGGCTGGCTGGTGGTTTTTGAGTGCCCCGAGTGCGGCGCGATATTTGAGACCGGCCCGCATGAGAGATATGCGCAGGGAGACGTGCAGATATGCCGTTGCCCGTGCTGCAACACCGAGTGCAAAACGAAGGGAGGCTGACCGCCATAGAGAAGATCAAAAACTGGCTGGAAAGCGCAAGGTTTACGGACGCGCGGATCGACGCGCTGGATGAGCTGATAGCCAGAGCGCGGTCACGCATGGAGGGCAGCCGCAGCGGCGGTGGCGGCGGTGGCGGAGGCATCAAGCGGGATTTCTCCGACGCGCTTGCGCGCATCGAGGGCTACGAGGAGGAAAAGCGCCGGATCATGAGCACGTATGCGGCGGTCAAGACCGCGATATACGGTGTGAGCGACATAAGATGGCGGACAGCACTGGAACTGTACTATCTGCGCGACTACAAATGGGCAGAGGTTGCGCATGCGCTGGGCTACGACGAGAAAACCATAGGCAGATGGCACACATGTGCCGTTGAAGAGATAAAGAAAAAGACCGGAGCTTAGTGCTCCGGTCTATCAGGCGTGCAATAAACGGAATTACGGCAGAAGAAATAAATATTTTTTATGGATGTCGGGAAATGTCCTTGAATGTCCGATGGCTAAGTGCTAATATGGCAGCGTGGAAGTTCGGCGAGAAGTGGAACCGCCGAAAGCGCTTGCAGTGTTGGGGGATGCTGCAGGCGCTTTTATTATGCAAAAACGGAGGTGGCAGCGATAGCGGCGGGCAAATATCAGGAGTGGCTCACGGACGAGTCGCTGGCGGCTCTTAAGGCGTGGAGCGCCGAAGGACTGGACTTCGGACAGATCGCTGAGAACATGGGAATAAGCGAATCCACGCTGCGCGAATGGCGAAAAAATTATCCGGCGATTTCGGCGGCCATAAAACACGGGCGCGCACACGCTATAGCGCAGGTTGAGAACGCGCTGTACAAACGGGCGCTGGGCTACACGATCCCGATCAAAAAGGCGATAAAGGTCAAGGTGGTCGATTATGACGAGAAGACCGGGCGCAGGGTCCGTGAGCGCGAGGAGATAGTCGAGGCTATTGAGGAGCAGCACATTCCCGCGGACAGCACAGCGCAGATATTCTATCTGACAAACCGCAAGCCCGAGGATTGGAAGCGCAACAGGCCGGAGGTGATCGCAGATGACGAAGAAAAGGGCACAGGTGTTATCCTGCTCCCCGAAGTCAACGCGGAAGAAACCTAAGGGCAAGGCGGCGCCGGAGCCCGAGCAGAACATCATATGGCAGCCGCAGCCGAAGCAGCGCGCATTTATGGCGCGAAACGAATACGAGTGCCTTTACGGCGGCGCGGCGGGCGGCGGCAAGAGTGACGCACTGCTCAATGAGGCGCTCAGGCAGGTGCACATACCCAACTACCGCGGGCTGATACTCCGAAAAACCTATCCGCAGCTGGAGGCGCTGATCAGCCGCAGTATGGAACTGTACAAGCGGGCATACCCGAAGGCTAAATACAACGGCACGACCGCATGCTGGCGATTTCCCAGCGGAGCGAAGATCTTTTTCGGCAGTATGCAGCACGAGAACGATAAGCATAAGTATCAGGGCAAGCCGTATGATTTCATCGGCTTTGACGAGCTGACGCACTTTAGCCGCGACCAGTACATGTACCTTATGTCGCGTAACAGACCCACAGGACCGGGCACGAGGGTGTACATACGCGGCACAGCCAACCCGGGCGGCATAGGGCACGGCTGGGTAAAGGAGCGCTTCATCGACGCGGCACCGCCGATGACCCCCATAGTAGGCGAATACCAGGTCAACGCACCTGACGGATCGATCATCACGGTCCGTCGAGTGCGTATTTTTGTACCGTCGACCGTATTCGACAACCCTGCGCTGCTCGCCAACGACCCGGATTATCTGGGCACACTGGCAATGCTGCCCGAGGCGGAGCGCAACGCGCTGCTGTACGGCGACTGGAACAGCTTTGAGGGTCAGGTATTCCGTGAGTGGCGAGATGATCCGGAGCACTATATTGACCGTCTGCACACGCACGTTATTGCACCGTTCATGCCGCCGAAGCACTGGCGATGCTGGCGCGGATTTGACTTCGGTTATACGCGCCCGTTTTCGGTGGGCTGGTATGTGGCAGACAGCGAGGGCAAGATATACCGCATACGTGAACTGTACGGCTGTACGACCGAACCAAACCGAGGTGTACAGATGGATCCGCAGGAGATCGCCGCAGCCATACGCGAGGTAGAGCAGACGGATCCGCTGCTTCAGGACCGAGAGATCATAGGCGTGGCTGACCCGAGTATATTTGACGTCAGCCGAGGCACCAGCATCGCAGACATGATGGCGGAGCACCCTAACTACGTGACGTGGTCACCGGCGGATAATACACGGCTTGCGGGATTACAGCAATGCCACTATCGCCTACGCTTCCGCGGGGACGGAGACCCGATGTTTCAGGTGTTCAACACCTGCAAGGGGTTCATTCGGACGGTGCCGGGGCTGGTATATGACGAGCACAAGGTCGAGGACGTGGATACGTCCATGGAGGACCATATCTACGACGAATGGCGCTACGTGATGATGGATTCCCCCATCTCGCCGCCGCTGCCGACGGAACATGCTCCGAAACCCTTCGACCCGCTGGAGAGCAATGTGAGAATATTCAGGGGAGGATGATCAAATGCAGAGAGGACAGAAAAAGCCGCTCACGCAGGCGGAACTTGCTGCGTTGGCAGCAGGAGGCAAGCTTCCGCTGCCGACTGCGCCGCCTGTGGGAGCGATGGATAAGCCCGCCGGTATAGCGGCTGCGCCCGTAGAAGCGCCGCCTGCGGAGATGCCTATGCGACCCGCTGCGGGCGACGGCGTTACGGCTGAAAGCATCATGATGCGCGAAGAAAAGCCCATAGGCAAAAAGGAACTGGACGAGGCGGTGCTTATACTCAACCGCTATCGCGCAGGCAAGGCGCGGCAGGACAGACGCGTGGTCGAATGTGAGCAGTGGTGGAAGTTGCGGCATTGGGATTACATGACGGACGTGGGCAACCCCGAGGATGACAAGCCCAAAAGTGCGTGGCTTTTCAACTGCATCATGTCCAAACATGCCGATGCTATAGAGGGCTATCCCGAGCCCAACATCAGACCGCGCGAGGTGGGCGACAAAGAGGAAGCGAAGAAGCTGTCCGCAATCTTGCCTGTGATACTTGAGCAGAACGAGTACGAGGAGACATACTCCGATGTAGCATGGCAGAAGCTCAAGCAGGGCACCGGCATTACAGGCATATTCTGGGATGCTACCAAGCTCAACGGACTTGGCGATGTAAGCATACGCAAAATGGACGAGCTCAACATATTTTGGGAGCCGGGCATAACCGACATACAGCGAAGCCGACACATATTTACGACCGAGCTGGTCGATATCGACCTGCTTAAGGAGCGCTACCCCGATGCGCTGGCAAATGCGCACGTCACCGGAAAGGGATTCACCGTGAGCAAATACCAGTATGATGACAGCGTGGACACATCCGACAAGGCTATGGTCATCGACTGGTACTACCACAGGCAGATCGGGTCAAGGCGGGTACTGCACTACGTGAAATTCGTTGACGATGTGGTGCTTTATGCTTCTGAAAACGATCCCGACCTGAGAAGGCGCGGCTTCTACGACCACGGTATGTTCCCGTTCATTTTCGATCCGCTGTTCCCTATCGAGGGTTCGCCCTGCGGCTACGGATATATCGATGTGGGCAAAAACGCGCAGATGACCATTGACCGCATGAATCAGGCGCTGGAGAAAAACATGCTGATGAGTGCATCGCCGAGGTACATCCTGCGCTCCGGCGGCAGCATCAATGAGCAGGAGTTTGCCGACTGGACAAGACCGTTTGTGCACACGACCAGCGGAAATCTTGGGGATGACAGCATAAGGCAGATCAACGTCACTCCCCTTTCCGGTATCTACACTCAGCTTCAGCAGCTCAAGATCGAGGAGCTGAAGGAGACTACCGGCAACCGAGACGCATCCAACGGCGGCAGCGCCAGCGGCGTAACCGCAGCAAGCGCCATTGCGGCGATGCAGGAACAGGCAGGCAAGACCAGCCGCGCCTCCACCCGCGGCAGTTACAGGGCTTTTTCGAAGCTTGTAACGATGGTGATCGAGCTGATCAGACAGTTCTACGACCTGCCGAGGCAGTACCGCATTATCGGCGACAGCGGTGAGGAAGAATTCGTCAAATTCGACAACGCCGGTCTTAAGCCCCAGCATCAGGGAATGCTGATGGGCAACGACATGGGCTACAGACTTCCTGTGTTCGACGTAGAGGTGTCGGCGCAGAAAATGACAGCGTACACCAAGATCGCTCAGAACGAGATGGCCCTGCAGATGTTCCAGTTGGGAATCCTTCAGCCGCAGAACGCGGATCAGAGTCTCGCGCTGCTGGATATCATGGATTTCAACGGGAAATCCCTTATCGAGGACAAGGTGCGCAAAAACGGTACTATGTATCAGGAGCTGGCCTACTTCCGAAAAATGGCGATTGAACTTGCCGTGCTGGCAGGACGCGGCGACATTGCCGAGGGCATAGCCAGCAGCCTTATGGATGGCAGCGCGCCCGGTATCAACATGACCATAGGCAAGGCAAGTCCCGAATTTGCAAACGGGCAGGTCGTGGACAATGTGAGCGGGCTCACCGGCAAGGAGCACCCGTTTGTCGAGAAGGCTCGCAAGGAAAATCAGGACAGCACACAGGTGACCTGAGAGGAGTGAGGCAATGCTTGAGATACGAGTAAGGGTCTCCCGCAACCGGCTGCAGCTGCTGATGGCTGACGATCCCGTATATCGTCGGGACAGCAGCAATGTGGCGTGCGCCGCGGCGTACACTTTGAGCAATACGCTGCTCATAGCACTGCGCACCCAGATGGGCATTGGCACAGACGTATTTTTCGACAATGATCCGATGAGAGGACTGACGCGCATAGACTGCGGCCCCACCGAGGAGGATATGGACAGAGCGCTGACCATATACAGGGTGGCTGCATGCGGGCTGGAAGCACTGGCGTTCAGGCATCCTGAGACTATCGACTTTGAAATGACCGAAAACTAAGAAGGAAAAGGCACATCTTGCACTTTTCTTCTTGAAAACAAAAAACACGAATCATGAGGGCAGGCACACGCCTGCCCTTTTGATATAGGGTCGCGACCAACGCGAGGAGGTTTCAATGGAAAACCTGTTTGAAATGCTGAACCTTCAGCTGTTTGCCGGCGAGGGCGCCGGTGACGGAGGTGCTGAGGGCAGCGCCGATGCGGGCGTTAACGATGCACAGGAGGTCGCCGCTCCTGTGAGCAGAAGGGCGAAGCGCGAAAATCCCAACGCAAACACCAGATACGGTGTGATCGAGGATGAGCCGCGCAGTCAGGCCGCCGCTGACACGACCGAAAACGCAGAGCCGGAAGAGACCTTTGAGATGGCTACGGGCAAGGGCGGACGCTGGGAAAAGGCCTACAAGCAGTCTGTCAGCAAGATCGTAAGCCAGAGACTGGGCGACGAAAAGGCTTTGCGCACAAGGCTGGACGCACATCAGCCCATCATGCAGTTGCTTGCGCAGCGGTACAACATCGACGTGCAGGATCCTGCGAACATCGACACCAACGCGGTGCTGTCCGCGCTGGAGGATGACCGCAGGTACTACGAGGATCGCGCCTTTCGCGAGGGTGTGACGCCTGAGCAGCTGATGAGGGAGGAAAAACTGCAGCGCCAGCAGCAGGCTATCAACGCACAGCGTGAGACCGAGGAAAGGGAAGCGCGCATGCGCAATCAGTACCAGAATCTCAAAATGCAGGCTGTGAGTCTGATGGCAGATGTACCCGGATTTGATCTCGATGCGGAGCTTTTGGACAAGGATTTCCGCAGGATGGTGTTCACGGGCACGCCCGTAAAAGCGGCTTACTACGCCGTGCATCATGAGGAGATCATGCGCGCGCAGCAGCAGCAGCAGATGCAGGCTGCGCACAATGCAGTGCAGCAGGCGCGGACTATGACCGCAAATGCAATAGCAAGCGGCACGCAGAGACCGAGCGAAAACGGATCCACCAGCGCTGCACCCGCACTGCATGTTACTGACCCACGAAAGCTTACCAAAGCCCAGCGCGCAGACCTCAGGGCGCGCGTAAAAAACGGCGAGAAGATCATCTGGTAAGCGCAGAAAGGAGCAAAAACATGGATATCGTATACCGCAACTTCACCGGAGGTATTAACCTCCAGTTCTTTGCCGAGGGCGGCACCAACGTTGTCGGAACCAACGCCAACGTTAACGCCTACACCGGCGCACGCACCGCCCAGACCGCTCAGAATAATATGTCCCCCACCATGAAGGACTATTACGACACTGAGCTTCTGGAAAACGCGCGAAATGAACACTATCATATGCAGTTTGGTATGAAGCAGCAGCTGCCCCGCGGCAACGGCAAGACCATCAGCTGGCGCAGGTTCAACACTCTGCCCAATGCGGACCGCCTTGTTGAAGGTGTAATCCCCAAGGGCAAGGAATTTGGCATGACTGAGATCCGCACTGACATCAAGCAGTACGGTATGTACATCGCCATTACCGACCAGCTGGAGCTGCACGCCGTGGACAACATCATTCTCGGCGCAACCGAGGAGCTGGGCGCATCTGCCGGTGACACTCAGGATATTGCCATCCGTAACGTGCTGATGGAGGGCACCAACGTAATGTATGCACCCCCCGTTGACGAAAACGGCAAGGCAACCGGCGCTGCACCTGTAGGCCGCTGGGGTCTGACCAAGGCATGCCGCCTGACTCCCCAGATGGTTAACAAGGCAGTTACCCGCCTCAAGAAGCTGAAGGCACCCCGCATCAACGGCAAGTATATTGCGCTGGTACATCCCTCCGTAGTATACGACCTGCGCGAGGATGATTACTGGGTCGAGGCACACAAGTACGCCAAGCCCGAGGAGATCTACAACGGCGAGATCGGCGAACTGCACGGCGTGCGTTTCATCGAGGCTCCCAACGCCGTCTGTTGGCGCGGCACCGACATCGGCGGCGTCGAGGAACTGACCCTGACCACCAATTACACCGCCAACGACACCACCGCTTACGCCGAGTACGGCGACGCAAGTCCCTTCCGTGCGACTGTGTCCGAGACTCCCACCAAGGAGATGCTCGGCCACTTTGTCCACGTCTATGACGCATCCGCCGGCACTAATGTCGGCACCGTCAAGATCATCGGCGTCGACACCAAGAACAAGCATGTCTGGTTTGATATCGGTCTGGGCATCACTCCCGCATCCGGCGATAAGCTGGTACCCGGCGAGGGCGGCGCAAACGGCGATGACGGCAAGCCTCTTGCTGTATACGGCTGTCTGTTCCTTGGCAAGGATGCCTATGGCATTATCGATCCCGACGGCGCTGCGCTGGAAATGATCGTAAAGGACAAGAACCAGGCAGGCGGACCTCTCAATCAGTTCTCCACTCTGGGCTACAAGTTCTCCGGCGGCACCAAGATCCTGTATCAGGACCGCATGCTGCGCGTTGAATGCTGCTCTGAGTTCTCCGATACTGACGAGGACAACAGCAATCCCATCGGTCAGGCAGATCCGATGCAGTGACCGACACCTAAAATAGCAGAAAGGGGGGGTAACCGATACGGTTGCCCCCCTGATTTTTTGAATTGGAGGTAAATGATAATGGCTAACAAAAACATCGAAACCGCACCCGCAGCAGCACCCGCATACAACCCGTGGAATGACCGCGTACCCGTATATCTTCCCAAGGCTACCGACGGAGACCAGCAGTTTGTTTTTGTGTGCGTAAACGACAAGGGTTTTCAGGTGCCCCGCGGCAAGCGCACGCTGGCACCGCGCCCCGTATACGGGGTGCTCACCCGCAGTGAGTACGCCCAGCAGATTACTGAGAGCTACGATGAGGCTAACAAAAATGTCGAAAAGATCCGCGGGTAAGGAGTGATCTAACGTGACGCTGAGGCAGGTTATCGAGACTGTTGACGCGCTCAAACCCAACCAGTACACGCAGGCCCAGAAGGTCGGCTGGCTGAGTCAGTGCGACAGTGCAATATACAGCAACCTTGTACTCACCCATGAGCAGGAGGACGGCGCTATAATAGGCGGATTCGCGGGCTATGACGAGGGCGACATGGATCGCGAGCTCATTGCAAAAGCGCCGTATGACGTGCTTTATAAACACTACCTTGAGAGCAGGATAGATCTGTACAACAAGGAGACCAATAATTATAACAACACCAACGCGCTGTATACCACCGCCTACACGGCATTTGCGGCATGGTATACGCAGCATCACATGCCGTGCAGGGCGGCAACGCACTTTAAATTGTGAGGGAGGGATGACGCATGCTATGGCCGAGCCTTAACAGCACCTATCAGACGCGGCTTAATACTGAGATATTCAAGGGCTACGACCACAACCTCCGCACAGAGGACGGCAGCTGGCACAACGAGAGAAATCTGTCCGCACGTAAGTATCCTATATTCACCCAGCGCGACAAGCGTGGATATGTGGCGGATCTGAGCAATCCGCAGGGGATGCTTGCCAAAGATGCGCTGATGTACATTGATGACGGTGCGCTGATATACAACGGGAAGCCTATCGATGACATAACTCTGAGCATGAATGATAATATGCTGCCCAAGCAGATGGTGTCTATGGGCGCATATGCGGTAATATTCCCCGACAAGGTGTATGTAAATACCACCGATCTCACCGATTGCGGAAGTCTTGAAGCAGAGTACGAAGCATACGAAGGTTACACGGTAAAGCTGACCATGTGCCGTACCGACGGCAGCGAATTTGCCGACGATATCAAGCTGTCCGACACCGCACCCGAAAAGCCCGCAAACGGCGAATACTGGATAGACACCAGCAGCGATACACACATACTGAAGCAGTACTCCGAATCACAGGCGATGTGGGTGGAGGTGCTTTCCACCTTTGTGCGCATCGAATCCGTGGGTATCGGCAATAATTTCGCCGTGGGTGACGGTGTGACCATCAAGGGACTGAAGAGCGACACCAACGAGCAGGTGAACGGACTCAACACGGACAACATCATCGAAGCACTCGCCGAGGACTACATCATCATAACGGGCATACTTGACACCGTACATGAGCAGGAGGGCGGTCTTGTTGTGACCCGCGAATGCCCCGACATGGACTTTGTGACCGAATCCGGCAACCGCATATGGGGCTGCAAATACGGCATAGTCAACGGCAGGACGGTGAATGAGATATACGCCTGCAAACTGGGTGATTTCAAGAACTGGCGCTGCTATGCGGGTATCAGCACGGACAGCTATGCGGTATCCCTTGGTACGGACGGACGGTTCACGGGCGCAATCACGCACCTTGGCTATCCTCTGTTCTTCAAGGAGAACTGCATCCACAAGCTGTACGGCAGCATGCCCAGCGAGTACACGCTGAACACCACCATGTGCAGAGGCGTACAGCTGGGTTCGTGGCGCAGTCTGAACATAGTAAACGAAGTACTCTATTATCTCAGCAGAGACGGCGTGGTGGCGTATGACGGCTCTCTGCCCGTATCCGTGAGCGATGCCTTCGGTACTGAGAAGTACACAAACGGCGTTGCCGGAAGTCTTGGCGGGGTATATTACATATCCATGCAGGACGCATCGGGCGGCTGGCATATGTTCACGTACGACACCGAGAAGCGCATATGGCATCGTGAGGACGAGACCCATGCGCTGTGCTTCGCAAACGTGCGCGGCGATCTGATGTACATCGACGATGACACCAAGAAGCTGGTGAGCGTGACAGGCTCCGGCAGCATGCCCGAATCCGACATCGAATGGAGCGCAGAAAGCGGCGTAATGGGCTATGAATACCCCGACAGCAAGTACCTTTCCCGGTACAACATAAGGGTAAAGCTTGCCGAGAAGGCAGAGCTTATCATGCTGCTTGAGTACGATTCCGACGGCGTATGGCATGAAATGGGTGCATACACGGGCAGCGCGACTCTGCGTACGTTCACCATTCCCGTAATACCGCGCAGGTGTGACCATCTGCGCATGAAGCTTATGGGCAGAGGCGATGTGAAGATATACTCCATCGCGAGATACCTTGAAGGGGGCAGCGATCATTGGCTCTGAATCTGATACCACCTTCACGGCAGACCGGCACGACCGATGACAAACTGAACGGGCTGTACAGTTATCTGTATCAGCTGGTGGAAACGCTGAACGTATCCATGAACGGCGGCAACACACAGCAGACGGTGCTGCATAAGGCAGGAGGAGGAAACGCTGCGGGCAGCACCTCCTCTGCTGTGCCCGAGAGCACCACGCAGGAATACCAGCAGATAAAGGCACTTATAATCAAGACTGCCACGGAGGTCACGGGCAGTATCCGCAAGCTGGTTACCGAGATGGCGCAGGAGTACACCGCGCAGAGTGAATTCGGCACATACAGCGAGTTTCTGAAAAACAAGATAACGCAGGGTGCGGACGGCTTTTTGTTTGAATGGTCGGGCAGTGAGGGCGTGATCTCAAATGTAGGGAATATCGGCAGCTATATGGCAGAAACCGAGGCGTATATAAGGTTCGGTGTTGTCAAAAACAACGACGACGGCACATTTGAAGCCGGTATGGTAGTCGGCAAGAACTTTCAGAAGGTCACCGTAGACGATAAGGAATATGTCACAAGCGAGGACGTTTACGCGCTGCTTACCGCCGAGGAGATATCGTTTTGGCAGCGAGACGAATGCTTTTCAAGGCTGTCGCTGACCGGGCTTGTTGCTGCCGTGGCAAATATCGACAAGCTTGAGGCAGCCAATGCCTTTGTTGAAACGCTTGAAGCTAAGGAAATCGACGCTGAGGCGCTGGCGGCAGCGTTTGCAAAGATAAAAGAACTCAAAGTCGATGACCTTGACGCTACCAATGCTTTTATCGCCAACCTCAATGCGCAGGGCATAGACGCGGATCGGCTGGCTGCAATTTCTGCGCAGATCGTAGACCTGTATTCGGTCAAGATCATTTCGGATCTTATCGAAGCAGGAAAGATAACCACCGATATGCTGGCGGCAAAAGCAGTTACTGCCGAAAAAATCGACGTAGCCAACCTTTTTGCAGATCAGGCGACCGTCAACGCGCTTAATGCGGTGGACATCAGCGGCAACGAATCTCTGCGGCTGTATGTCAACAATCTGCCCATTATCCATGTATTCAATGCGCAGACGGCAACGGATGAGTGCCTTGCAGATCAGGCTGTGCGCACGTACAGCGAATACCTGTACACACAGGCGGGCAGCGGTACTGCCGCACCCGACAACGTACGCGCCATAGAAGGCTTTAATTCCACTAAGCTTGTGCGCTGCGGGAAGAATATTGTGGACATGTCCGCGATGACCACCGGGCAGAGTGACGTGGTGCTGGAACACAGCCCCGATACGCTGCGCGTCTACACCACCGCAAACAAGGCGTATGCGTCCGCAAAATCCGATGTGATACGCCTTCGCAAGGGGGTAAGGTATTCCCTCTCCGCAAGCGTTACAGCCCTTGTGAGCGGCGGTGTGCGCGTCTGCATGCGTAAGGAAGACGGCAATGTACTCAGCGGCACTACCATCAATTTCTCCGCTGCGGGCAGCGCAAGCGTAAGCTTTACCCCCGGCAGCGATGTGGCGGCGTATGTATCGCCTATGGTAACGTGGGCGGCTGCAAATGGCGACGCAACCTTTGCAAATATCCAGCTTGAAGTGGCAGACGCGGCAACCGCTTACGAGCGTTACAACGGCAAGACGTACACTTCCAAGTTTGCCAGCCCGATCTTCGGCGGCACTCTTGACTGGGTAACGGGCAAGACCGCCGAAACATGGAGGTATCACTCCTTCGATGGCACGGAGAGCTGGAAGAGCACGGGCACAAACCTTTACTACTACCTCAAGGTCGGCGGCGCAAACTACGCAGATTCCGCTGCGGCTTCCGTCAGTTCGCACTTTGCGAAGGTGAACATCAACAGCAGCAACTCCAACATAGGCTTCAATGTGGTCAATTCCTCCGCAGGTGAAGCACGAGTGCTTGTGCGCCCGGGAATCAGCGGCGTTACGAACCTTGCGGCGTGGAAGAACTACCTTGCGGCGCAGGCTGCGGCAGGTACTCCCGTGCAGGTTTGCTTCAAGCTGACTGTACCCGAAGAATTGCAGCCGACAACGGGACACGAAGTGCTGTGCGTTGAGGGACTGAACACCGTATACACCGATGCCACGGACGGCAGGATAGAATTCGGTCACGACTCGCTGGCATCGCACCTGCAATCTCAGATAAATCTGATACCGGGGCAGATAAGCTTGGCAGTCTCTGACGGTCTCGATGAAGCCAACGGCTACACCGACGAGCAGAAGCAGGCGATACTCGACATACTGCCCGAAAAGATAGCCCTCAACGTATCCGCAGGTATCAAGGCAGGTTCTTCTGTCACCATTACCAAGGATGAGGTGACCATCAACTCCCCGACCACGACCATTTCGATACCCGTTGAAGGTTCGGAGGACGGCGAGGAGATCGTCAGCATAGACGAAGAAGGTCTGCGCGCAGACAGAATAGCCGCAGACGAGATCTATTGCCCCGATCTTGTGTATTCTACTCCCGCAACCACCTACACTCCCGCAAACGCTGCGGAACTGCTGGTGCTGCTGGATAAGCTGAATAACAGATGTCTGAGGGGCAATGTGACAATAAACGCCGATGCGGTAGACGGCGGCAGCTACACTCTGCGCGGCATCCACGGCTACGGTACGCTGACCATCAACAACGGCGTAATGAACAAGCTGACCGTGAACGATTGCAGCAGTTTCATAATGGTAGTGGGCACTTCGCTCGACTCCTCCGAAACGGCTGTAAACGTGAAAAATTCCCGCCTGTATCTGCGCAGCGTTGACTTCAACGCGGAAGAGGGCTTGTACGCATATTACTTCGCCAATGTGACTCTGAACAACTGCACGGGCAAATGCAATACGCTGCTGCGCTCTGCAAGCGGCTCTGCTGTAAGCGTGACGGGCACGACCTGCCCCAAGGGATTGCCGGGTTCGATAACTGCGGAGCTGTACAGTTCTATGGAATTTGTTGCGGCAGACTCTGCGCCCACGGTAACCGAGGTGACCACCACAAGCATTGCTGCAAACAGTACCCGCACATGGGGCGGCAGCTGGCTGAGTACCGGCACCTACGGCACGGCTCTGTATCAGGGTGCAACAGGTGACGGTGCGCTGCGCATGGGCTGTATGTGGTTTCCGCTTACGGCGATATCGGGTAAGACCATCGTATCCGCAACGCTCACCCTTAAGCGCGTATCCGGCATCGGTGGCGGCGGCTCTGTGGCTGTAGGCATATACGGCACGACCACCGCAAGTGCAAGCGGCACTCCCGCAAGGGGCACAAAGTATGCCGAGATAAGCCTTGCCAATGGCGAAACGGGCAGCGTGGATGTCACGAATGCGTTGAAGGCACTCGCCAACGGCAGCATCAAGGGATTGATGATTTACAACGGCGAGACGGGCAAGTACCACGGCAAGACGTACACCTACGGCTATGCCAAGATATACGGCACGGGTACCGGCGTGCCTACCCTTAGCGTGACCTACAAATGAGGTGAATGAATGGCGCGAAACATAGCATACGGACATGAACACAGGCACACTTCGTGCGGCATACAGACGGGCAGCGTGAAGGTGAGTCCCAAGGCAGACAAGGTCACCACGGTATCCGTCACATTCCCGGAAGCATTCGCGGAGACACCCAACATTGTGCTGGTGTCTCCCGTAACCACCGTGCCGTACACGGGAGTGCGATACGCATCGGCATCGGATTATACGACCACGGGCTTTAATATGCACCTGTATCGCACGGATACAAGCGAGACCACAGTTACATGGATGGCTGTGGGTAAAATGAAATGAGAGGAGGACGACCGACTATGAGTACTACCACCAAGAAGAAAACCGAAACCGCAGTCAGCGTTCCGGTAACGCATACCCAGCAGGCACCCGAGGCGCAGCAGACGCCTGCGCCGTCACCTGTATATAAAGCCCAGCAGCAGACCGCGCAGCCCACAAAGGTCACCACACAGCCCGCACCGCAGCAGACTAATACTCAGACTACGCAGACTAATACTCAGACCACCAACACCCAGACGCCGCAGCAAAGCGGCGGCAGCGGTGTGGCAGACATACTCAATCTGCCGGGACTGTCCGAGCAGACCAAGACTACGCTGGGCGGACTGGTGGCGAATGGCTATCAGCCCAGTGAAAACGTCAAATCTGCGTTGGAAAATCTGCAGACCGTGATCGATCAGCAGCCCGGCGAGTTTAAAAGCAAGCACACCGAGAGCCTTGACCGCCTGCTGGAGACTATTCTCAACCGCGACCCTTTTACCTATGACATGAGCTCGGATCCTGCGTATCAGGCATACAGGCAGATGTACATGACCGCCGGAAAGACTGCAATGGCGGATACCATGGGACAGGCAGCGGCTCTCACGGGCGGCTACGGAAACAGCTATGCGACCACAGCAGGCCAGCAGCAGTACAACGCCTATCTTCAGCAGCTGGCTGACAGAGTACCCGAACTCCAGCAGATGGCACTTGATCGCTATAATTCCGAAGGCGACTGGCTGAAGACCCAGTACGGCATAGCGGGCGACGCCTACGACCGCGATTACAACGAGTGGAGCGACGAGTACGACCGCTGGAGCGATGATCGCGACTACTACACAGACCGATACGGCGACGAGCGCGATTTCGATTACGGCAAGTACCAGGACACCACCGGCAACTGGTTCAATATTGCCGACTACGAAAATAGTCAGTACAACACCGACCGCGAGTTCGAATACAACAAAGAGACCGACGAGCGCGATTTCAACTATCAGAAAGAGACTGACGAGCGCGACTTCAACTACCGGAAGGAAACGGACGAGCGCGACTTCAACTACCAGAAGGAAACCGACGAACGCGACTTCAACTACCAGAAGGAGCAGGATGAGCAGGAACAGGCTAACGAGGACCGCGACTATGCGTACGATCTTGCGATGGACATGCTGGAACAGGGCAAGATGCCCAGCCGTGAACTGCTCAAGCAGGCAGGTCTGAGTGACGAGGATATCGACGAAATACTTGGCGGCGGCAGCTCTTCGGGCAGCGGCGGTTCCTCCGGCAGCAGCGGTTCTTCCGGAAGCAAGTCCGGCAACGACAGCAGCAAGACAGGACTCCCGCCGCATCTGGACGATACTCAAAAAACAGCCAGCACTCAGAACAAGACCAACACCGGCACAGGC
>JAZKZL010000181.1:0-6238 GCA_045612645.1 Oscillospiraceae bacterium | reverse complement strand
CAACTGTGGTGCCGTGGTTAGCCGGAAGCTGCTGCTTCTTTGCGAACTGAGCGTAGAAAAGCTCTGCACGAGCGTTCTCAAGCAGCTCGGTGTCATAGAAGGTCTTGAGCTCACCGGTGAGGGAGTGAGCATCATCGAAAGCCTGAGTGGTGCCGTCGTAAGCGTTGACGAAGTTGCCGGTAGCGTTAACGAGTGTACCAGCGTCAGCAAAAAGCTGAAGGTTGATAAGCTTGGTGAACATAATTTTTCTCCTTTCTGATCTTGCAGAGGGAGAAATATGTACGGGTTACTGTCCGGGATACAATTTCTTCCCCTGCGCATGAGCTTCGAGGATGCGTCTCTTTAGCGCTTCTCTCTGCTCTTTACTTGCGTTTCGGTAGTCGAATGTAGTCACGGAAGGTGCCTGTCCCGAAGTGCCGTTTTCATCCGGTCTTCTCTGACCTGCCTGAATGGAATTGGAGATCTTCTGTGCTGCTCTCTGCGCTGTCACCTGCATGGCGGCTGTCTGAATCTCGTTTCTGTGTACGGCATAGTAAGCGTCTTCTACGCTGATGCCGACATTCGGTGCGGTCATTCTGGCAAATGCGGGGTTCTGAAGCTCTTTGCGGAGATCGAATCCGGGGAACATGGCTTTCATTGCCTCGCCCTGCTGTTCGAGCTTCGCGATGTGCTGCTGGAACTTCTGCTGTTCCAGAGTCTGAGCTTCTTCTCGCTGCTGTCTTGCGGTAGCTCTCTCTTCTTGGTCCGCTCTCTTGGCTTCCTCAATAGAGGTGCCCATCTCAAGAGCCTTGTCCTCGTAATACTGATTGTCATCGCTGATAGCTTTGGCAAGAGCATCATAGTCCATGTTTGCAGGATCAAGATTGTGCTGTCTCGCAAGGAGTTCCAGCGCCGGTGTAAGCTTGGAGAGGTTGTCCTCTGCAGCTTTGGCAGAACGGAGTCTGGATTGCACGACCTTCTGCATTTGCGCATTGTAGTCGGGGTCCTTCATAAGCTCATCCCAGCTTGCTTTAGCGGGAGTAGCTTCAGGTTCTTCCGTGGTTGTAGCAGAGGCGGCCTGCTCTGTGGTCTGCGGTTCTGCTGCCGGTGCCTTTGTTGCGGCAGGCTGCTTTGCAGACTTCTTCGCCCTCTTGTTGAGAACTTCCTGCGGAACACCCAGTTCGCGGAGTCTCTGCTGTCCGGCGTCGGCAGCGGATGCATCGCCCGTTGCGGCTCCCTCGCCACCGCCATCTCCACCGGTACCTTCACCGGCGAAAAGCTGCAAGTTCAGCCATTTGTAATCTGTTGTCATGTGAGTAAATCCTCCGATGTATACTGCCACTTTCGGGGTGGCGAATCCCTATATCAAGCCATAATAGGCTTATATACGTATGAGCCGGGGTATATGCCGCCCCCCGGCAGGCGGTAAGGAGGTGTATATGAGTCATGAAAAAAGACGTAATCTGTTTTACATTTCCACTATACCTTATAGGTCCTCTGTTTCTCTATCCACACACCCTTTGATTTCGCATGAAATGTTGCCGGGGTAATCGTGTGCGAGAAGCGCGAATCCTGCGCAAATAGAGTTGAAGACCACTGCCACGGTGAATCTATAGTAGGATTCGGGGATGCATTTGATCTCTGCATCGCCGGGGTCCAGTTTAATGCTCATCTGTTTGAGGAAACCCTGCTCTTCCAGCGTGGTTACGTTGGCTGCAAGGGTGTATGCCAGTATGGAAGCGGATGCGCATACAAGGTCCTGCCCAGCTTCGCCGCTGAGAGCATGTCCCTTCATGGTCACGCTCATAGCCTCGCGGTCATATACTACGGAAATCACTTGTCGCTCTCCTTCTTTCCGATGACCTTGCCACCTTCAGGCTGGGAAGCGGCGTTGGATGCCTCTCTGGATTTCTCCACGAACGCATGCTCTTTAGGCTTGAGACCTTCAATGCTGTCGCTCTCCGGAGGAGATGCCACCGGTGCTGCGCTCATAGCGGGTGCGCCGCCACCCATCGTAGTCATAACATCCTGAGAGAGGCCCGGTACCATCTCCGGTGCAGCCTTCTGAGCCAGCATAAGAGCCATCTGCATATACTGGATGAGCTTCTGATACATTGTGCCGTTCTGTGCGATCTTCTGCATTACTGTGTCCTTGCCATCAAAGTCCATGATCTCAAGACACATGAGAGCCTGATCGACCATCTGAGGGTTGAAGAAGCCCATCTGGAAGAACTGCATAGCAAGCTCGTTCTGGGAGATCTTGGTGTATACGTTCTTCTTCTGTGCGGAGACCTTGATATCGAATACCGGAATCCTGTAGCCCATGTCCACACCGAAGTCGGTGCCCTGATGCTGGGGCTGGATACCCTGATTGGTATAGCTGACATACCGCTCCATGCCATAGTTGCCTACGATACGGAACTGGCGCGGCAGGTCATAGAACTGGCGAATGAGCTCAATACACATATCCACGATAGCACCGAAGGCTCTGTATGTGGTCTTGGTGCTATCTCTGCTGCCCTTACCGGATGCTTCCTGAAGAGCAGCAATGGCAGATGCTGCTGTAACGCCGCTTGCGCTGCCTGTGCTGGTCTCTGTGTTACCGGATGTCTCTCTAAGCTCCTGTATCACCCTGTCAAGGAAGTTGACGTAGATGCCGTCCAGAGGCTTAGAATCAATGCGGCGCAGGGAGTCTTCGCCCAGATTGCCGGACACATGCACAATAGCATTGGAGAGATCGAGGAACTCTTCCTCATTCACAGAGCCGTCCTGACGTGCAAAGTATCTCGGAATAGATCCTTCCATAGCATTCTTAACGAAGCTGGTGTTCAGAAGGTCAATGACGGTCTGAGGGTTAGAGCAGATATCCACATAGCCATAACCGCAGGGGCTACCCTCAATGGGATACAGAGCATCAAACACATAAGGATATTTGCCGTGGTCGTACAGACCGCGCTCTGCCATAGAGGGCTTCGGCATACCTGTTGCCGGGTCCATGTCCGGCTGTGTTTCGTTCTCTGTGGCATACAGCACCACGTCATTGACGTACTTACAATACTGCAGAGTCTTCTTGCCGTTGATGTGCTTGTGATAGTACACCTCAATGAGCGTTACCTTGTTATCTGTATCGACAGTATCGTCATACAGGAACTTGGTGCTCAGGAAGCCCTGTCCTTTGAGCTTGTCCTTGAGCTCAGGGTATCTCTGCTCCAGAATATCCTTATCCACAAGCTCTGTGTGGAAGAAGTATCTGCTGCGCTGGATGTCTGTTACACCCGGCTCCCAGTAGATATTGAGGAGATTTACACGCTCAATGCCGATATCACCAAGGCCATGCAGTTTACCCTTATCCCACACGACCTTATAAACGCCGGTGCCGGTCTTCAGCTTCTGCCACATAACATCAGAGTATGTCTGCTCGAACTGGTTCTGCTCCAGAATACAAGGGATAATGGAAGAGAGCATACTTGCCTCACCACGATCTCCTTCCTCTCTGGGCAGGACATTCGGTTCAGGGTATGCCTCTACAGCATCAGCATGCTTACTGACGATTACGTTATGCAGCCAGCCGGACCTGCTCACAAAGCCGCCGTCCTTACCGAGCTGCGTGGTTCTCTGCTCCTGCATGCGGTTGCGGAGCTTCCACCAATCCTCAGAGGCAAGGATGCGCTGCTCTGTCATAGCCTTGCCAGCCTTGTACTTCTGCAGGATCATGGTGAACTCTTTGACCTGTTCAGCACCGATAGCCTGTGCTGCTGTCAGCATGGCTTCCGGTGCTATTGCGCCGTCCTTCTCTTTGATCGGCAGGGGTGTTATGTTGTTCTGGTCCATTCGCGGAACTCCTTTCTATTAGCGGTAGCCGCGCCTGAGCTGGCTGCCTGTGAACTGATTAAGCGGGTCAGAGACGATGATCTTTTCCTCTGCCGGTCTCATCGGGGTGATCGGCAACTGCATCATCATGTACCTCCACGTATCGCAAAGATGATCTTCGAGGTCGCTGTTTAGGTCTTCTACGTTCGTTTCGTGATGCATCATGAGAGGTATCGTCCGAACGAATTCCTTGCAGGTGTTGAATACATAGAAGCGGGAGTAGCCGTCATCGTTGAACTGAAGTCTGTATCTACACTGCATGAGGCCGGGGATCCTGTTATTATCACCGGGAACGAAGTATATGCCATACTTAAGTGCGGTGTCGGCTATGCTAATACCTCTTGAGCTGTCCCATATAGAAGGGTCGGCTACGCCGTGTATAGTTCTTCCTTTAAGCCAAGGATGCGTTCTCTCTACCTCTGCAACATACTTAAACTGCTGGTCTGGGTTCCACCGGTTTCCCTCATTGGCTACTCCGGTGGAGCCGTAAATCTCCATGAAGAGATATATGGTGCCGTCATAATCCACCGCGTAATATGTCATCGCCCAAGGCTTTGCACTACCGAAGTCATAGCTTCTGTAGATTGTCCACCCTCGCTTATCACCAGCGTTCATATCAAAGGGCTCGATAACATGTGTCCATTGATGTCTCTTCTTAGCTTCTTCTACGGTCACACCGTGTTCTTTGCACTTTGTCGAGTCAGGAACAGCCCGCCATTCGCTGAAATACTGCCCGGAGAAGGTGTCCCAATCGCCATATAAAAGCGCATTTCTTTCCTTCTCCGGAAGCAAGGCAAGAGAACCAAGATAGTCGGGGTTATCATCGAGCAGGGCTTTGTTATCGAATACTGTGGCGGGTATGAATATGCGGTCTCTCTTGATCGTCTTTACCTCACCATCCGGTGTACGAACATCAACCATTTCCACAATGGGCGTACCGGGCTCTGCGGCATCGATAAAGCGCTGTTTTACCCAGCCATGTCCAACGCCGCCGGGGTTGGTACTGGCTCTTATGTAACAGCGTGTCTTCTGGTTGCTCTTAGGCTTCTTAGACGGTCTGTTTCGGGAGAACATATAGCTGTACTCTTCCCATGTAAAATGCGTAAGCTCGTCGAATCCGATGAAGTCATAGCGCTTACCCTGATAGTCGGTTTTGTTCTTGCTATGCTGCATAGAACCGAAGTATATCTTCGCGCCGCTTGGGAACGTCCAGCAATGCTTAGAGTCATTGTATTTAGCCTTAGGGAAAGCAAACGGATATATAGCCGAGCTACGGTCAATGAGTTCTGATAGCTGAGGGTATGTCTTACGGAATATGATCGCTCTGTAGTGAGGTATATGTACCTGTCTGAGCGCCTCTACAAGCAGGGCATCACTCTTGCCGCCGCCAGCAGCGCCGCCATACAAGCACTCATACTCATTGCGTTCCATGAATCGTATCTGCTTTGGCTGGGGCTGCCATATGATGTTCTGCTCACTCATTCTTGTCACCACCTAAAGTCTGTGGCAGGAGAATAATGCCGGTCTCATCCTCATCCTCATCGCCGAAGGCATTCTTCCTTTTCTCCAGCTCCAGACGTTCTTTAGCAATTCTCTGTGCTTCTTCCTGTGCAGGGGTAGGCAGATTATAGAAGTCACGCATAAGCCCTGTAAGATCCTTCAATACGGCTGTCAGGTCTTTAAGCGCCTTGGTATCTATCTTCTTGAATATCTGCTCTTCTGACCATGTGCGTTCAGCGAGAAGCGTTGTCTCACCCTCACTATCACTTGCCGGTGTCGGGAATCCATACTTCTCTCGCTTCTCAACGATATAGCGGTTGAACTGCTCCGGATCGCCAAAAGCCTTAACTGTCACGTCTATGGCCTTGGATGTGGTGTCCATAAGACGTGCCAGCCTGTTGGCTTCTCTATTAGCGGATTTTTTGGCTGTTTTTACTGTCACATCATGTTTGTAGTTCTCTCGCAGCTCCACCCACTTTTCCTTGATACTTCTGCGGGCGATATTACTCAGAGGCACACCATACTTTTTGGCGAGCTTCGTCTGGCTCGTATCCGTAGTAATGTATTCAAGTTTGATTTTTTCCCAGTTTATATCTGCCATCGGCCCGCCTCCTTTCTCTCTTAATTGTACCTAAAAGGCACATCTGTTCTCTATCCACACGGGAAAAGGGAGACCTTGCGGTCCCCCTCGTTTCACACTTATATTTCACGGATAATAACCTCTATGTACGGTTCCTCATGGAAGTAATGCTCCACACCGGCTAAGTATCTGCGGCTGTCGTTCTGGATCACTCTATTCTTCAGGGCATCGGTAATGCATTTACCCATAGCTGCGTGGTTATCGATGTCTAAGCCATCATTCCACAGGAACGTAATCACAGCCGGTCTC
>JAZKZL010000180.1:0-4240 GCA_045612645.1 Oscillospiraceae bacterium | reverse complement strand
CGCCATCCCTATTATTTATAGCTTAACAGGCCGTCTGGCCTGATGAAGTCCCCTCCGATATTCGGAGGGGACTTTTTTATTGTGTTTTATACATTATATATAATGTATGGGACAGGGAAATGAGAGGGAGATACGACAGGAAAAAGTTTCTTCAGAATACTACAATATATTGTAGAAAACACTTGCATTTCATCGCAATATATAGTATAATATCTAAGCTTAAGCGGTGACGCGATAATCCAACGGCGTGCATAAGCTGTGAGCAGGCTGTGAAAATCCTGTGGAAACTGTGAAAATAGCACAAAAATCAGCATTATGCCAAAGTTCAACCTCATTTTTTGTACAAAATGATATAAGAGGGGTTGACAAATAGCACGGGATTTGCTATTCTATAGAAGCGCTCGAGAGGGCGCGATGAGATCTGACAAATGAGATCTTAAATAAACGATGAATCCTGAGATTGCCGGCTGAGCCGGGTAACTTAGGAGGAGTAGTCCGACAATCGGGCGGCAGAGAAACGAATCAACAAATACTTGCGTATCCATTCAACCGGCGGAACTGCCTGCAATCGGCAGGTAAGCCACGGGGAGACCAACGAGTATTCTAATGCGCCGGCGCCCTAGCACGTATATTCTGTGTATAGACCGGCTTTAATTATGCCGAAAGGGTGATACGCCCGGCGGCGTTGAAGTTTCTCGCCGTACCAAATCATCCAAAGAAATGCGATTTGAGTACGCACAGGAGGAAAACCACAATGGCAGAAATGCAGAAGATGAGAATCAGACTGAAGGCATATGATCATCAGCTGATCGACCAGGCAGCCGAGAGAATCGTTGAGGCTGCAAAGCGCACAGGCGCTGACGTAGCAGGCCCCATTCCTCTGCCCACAGAGAAGAAGGTCGTTACAATCCTGAGAGCTGTTCATAAGTATAAGGACAGCAGAGAGCAGTTTGAGAGACGCACACACAAGCGTCTGATCGACATCCGCAACCCCGAGCAGAAGACCATCGAGGCTCTGACCAACCTGGATCTGCCCGCCGGCGTCGACGTCGAAATCAAGCTGTAAGAAGTAAACAAGTCAACAACCGTTCCTGCGAAATGCAGGAGGGTTATGTTGGGAAATGAAGGAAGACAAAACTTTACTGTTTTCCAACCACTAACTTAAGGAGGAAATAACATTGCAACTGCAGAGAGCAATCATCGGTAAGAAGGTCGGCATGACACAGATCTTCGACGCTACCGGTAAGGTGATTCCCGTAACTGTAGTCGAAGCTGGCCCCTGCACAGTCACACAGATCAAGACTGTCGAGAAGGATGGCTACGCTTCCATTCAGCTGGGCTACGCTGACATCAGCGACAAGAAGCTGACAAAGCCCATGAAGGGCCATTTCGCAAAGGCTGGCGTATCCGCCAAGAAGTATCTGAAGGAGTTCAGAATTGAGGATTGCAGCCAGTACAACGTTGGCGACATCGTCCTGGCCGACCTGTTCAAGGAAGGCGACAAGGTCGACGTAGTCGGCACATCCAAGGGTAAGGGCTATGCAGGCGTTGTCAAGCGCTGGAACGCAAGAATGCAGCAGCACACCCACGGTGTTGGCCCTGTCCACCGCTCCGTCGGTTCCATGGGCGCTAACACAGACCCCTCGAGAGTCATGCCCGGCAAGAAGATGGCCGGTCACCTGGGCGCCGAGCAGGTCACAGTCCAGAACCTGCAGATCGTTAAGGTCGACGCAGAGTCCAACATGATCGCTGTCAAGGGCGCTATCCCCGGCCCCAAGGGCGGCGTCGTCTATATCAAGAACACCGTCAAGCTGAACCGTGTCAAGAATACACAGCAGCAGGGCGTCAGCAGCAACCCGCAGAAGGCTTCTGCAAGAAGATAACGGGGAGGAGGAAATAACATGGCTAAGACAAACCTTTACGATATGACCGGTAAGGTCATCGGCGAGATCGAGCTGAACGACACAGTCTTCGGCATCGAGCCCAACACAGCTGTCATGCATGAGGTCGTTAAGAACCACCTCGCTAACATGCGTCAGGGCACACAGAGCACACTGACAAGAGCTGAGGTCCGCGGCGGCGGCCGTAAGCCCTGGAGACAGAAGGGCACAGGCCGTGCTCGTCAGGGCTCCATCCGTGCTCCCCAGTGGACACACGGTGGTATCGCTCTGGGCCCCAAGCCCCGCAGCTACCGCTACACACTGAACAAGAAGACACGCGCTCTGGCTATGCGTTCCGCACTGTCCGCTAAGCTGGCAGCCGGCGCTATGGTCGTTGTTGACAACATCACCCTCTCCGAGGTCAAGACCAAGGCTATGGTCTCCTTCCTGAACAGTGTCGAGTGCACAAAGTCCGCACTCATCGTTACACCCGCAGTCGAGAAGAACGTTGTTCTGTCCGCTCGTAACATCCCCGGTGTCCAGACAACATTCGCCTCTGTCATCAACGTTTACGACATTCTGAAGGCTGACAAGTTCGTCGTCGATCAGAAGGCTGTTGAAATGATCCAGGAGGTATACGCACAGTGAGAACCGCTTACGATATTATCATCAGACCTATCATCACAGAGAAGTCTATGGAAGCCATCGAGGAGAAGAAGTACGTCTTCGAAGTAGCTCCTTCGGCAAACAAGATCGAGATCCGCAAGGCTATCGAAACAATCTTCGGCGTCAAGGTCCAGAGCGTTAACACAGTTAAGGTTCAGGGCAAGACAAAGCGCATGGGCGTCCATGTTGGTAAGAGATCCGACATGAAGAAGGCTTACATTCAGCTGACCGCCGATTCCAAGGCCATCGAACTGTTCGAAGGCATGGTCTAATCGGCGAGGCCCTTTAATCGAAAGGGCTAAACGCCACTACGGCGGCTCTGAGCTGCCGAACGTATACCGCGCACAGCACGCGGTGCAAAACGACACAAACTACAAGGAGTGAATAGACATGGCTATCAAGAGCTATAAGCCTACCACAGCCTCTCGTAGACATATGACTGTCACAGATTACAGAGGTCTGAGCAAGGTCAAGCCTGAAAAGAGCCTTCTGCAGAAGCTGAAGAAGACAGCCGGCAGAAACAGCTACGGCAGAATCACCGTTCGTCATCACGGCGGCGGCAACAAGATCAAGTATAGAATCATCGACTTCAAGAGAGACAAGATGGATATGCCCGCAACAGTCCTGACTCTGGAGTACGATCCCAACCGTTCCGCTCACATCGCTCTGCTCCAGTACGAGGACGGCGAGAAGCGTTACATCCTGGCACCCAACGGCCTGAAGGTCGGCGACACAGTCCTGTCCGGTACAGGCGCTGACATCAAGCCCGGCAACTGCCTGCCCATCGCTAACATCCCCCTGGGTACAATCATCCACAACATCGAGCTGTATCCCGGCCGCGGCGGCCAGCTGTGCCGTTCCGCTGGTACCGCTGCTCAGCTGATGGCTAAGGAAGGCGCTGCCGCTCAGGTCAGACTGCCCTCCGGCGAAGTCCGTTACATCAAGATGGGCTGCAAGGCTACAATCGGTCAGGTCGGCAACCTGGATCATGAGAACGTCCACCTGGGTAAGGCTGGTAGAACCCGCCACCTGGGCATCCGTCCCACAGTCCGCGGTTCCGTCATGAACCCCAATGACCACCCCCACGGTGGTGGTGAGGGTAAGTCCCCCATCGGTCGTCCCGGTCCTGTTACCCCCTGGGGTAAGCCGACACTGGGCTACAAGACACGTAAGCAGAATCACCGCACTGACAAGCAGATTGTCAAGCGCAGAAACGCTAAGTAATAGAAAGGAGACACTAAAATGGGCAGAAGCACAAAAAAGGGTCCCTTTGTGGCTCCTGAGCTTTTGAAGAGAGTTATCGCTCTGAACGAAAGCGGCGACAAGAAGGTCCTGAAGACATGGTCGAGAGCTTCGACAATTTTCCCCCAGTTCGTTGGTCACACAATTGCTGTCCACGACGGTAGAAAGCATGTTCCTGTTTATGTAACAGAGGATATGGTCGGTCATAAGCTCGGCGAGTTTGCCCCCACACGTACCTACAAGGGTCATGCGGGCAACAAGAATAAGTAATCGGAGGAAAATGAGATGGAAGCAAGAGCATATTTGAAGCATGTGCGCATCTCTCCCCGCAAGGTCCAGATCGCTTGCGATCTGATCCGCGGTAAGGATGTCGCTGCAGCAGCTGCCATTCTGATGAATACTCCTAAGGCAGCAAGCGAGCATCTGCTGAAGCTCCTGAAGAGCGCAGCTGC
>JAZKZL010000179.1:0-9117 GCA_045612645.1 Oscillospiraceae bacterium | reverse complement strand
CATTCCTGTTGTACCCGATGAAAATATGATCTTGCAGCATATATCGGTGGGCAGCGGCGAGGGTGCTGTCTCTCCCTCGGCTGTCAGAGTGGGAATATCGTCAAAGCAGATAAAATCAAGCTGCGGATATATCTCACGCAGTTCAGATACAACTTCTCTTTTCTGTGCGGAATATATCACCGCTGCTGCATCAAGAAGCTCTGCTGCGTTTATGAGGTCTCTTGCCTGCCACTCCTTTGAGAGAGTGGCGGATACTCCTACATATCCCATAACAGCTATATCTGCGACCATGTAATTATAGGAATTCTCTCCGAAAAGTATGATCTTCTTTCCCGAAAGACCTCTTTTGCACAGCGCTCCTGCCAACGCACGGACATCCGATGAAAACTGCGCAAAGCTGCGTCCTGCAAAAGCATCACCGCTGCGCTCGTAGATATAGTCATCCTCTCCGAAGCGCCCCACGCCATCGTTCAGAAGCTTATCTATACAATAACTCATTTCAGCTGCTCCTTTAGCTTATTGTAATCTATCTTTGTGTGATGCTTCACATCACAAGGAATTCTTTTGACAATGCGCAGCTCGGAGTCTGTCATTCCCAGACTGCGGACAAACTCAGCAACCGCTACGGTATCGGGGGAATCCCCCTTCTGCAGCGCCACCCACTGCTTGCCGCTATGCTCAAGCACTGCGCATTTATGCAGTTTAGGAAAGCGCACTATGATCTGCTGCTCTATACAGTTGGAATATGCTCTTTCGCCACTTATCCCGATGTATCGTCCGCTTTTGCCGAGGAAATACAGCACGCCGTTTTCCTGTGCTGCGATATCGTTGGTATGGTGCCACAGTATGCCGCTCTCGTCTGTCTCCTTAGTGGATGGATCGTTTATTAAGTAGCTTTCGAGCAGTGCTTCGCTCGTTACAAGTATCTCTCCGTCATCCGCAAGCCTTACACGCACTCCGTTCACAGCTCTGCCGAGGATGGAGCGATGCTCGGCTTTCAGCGTTGCTATGAACTCGTCCAACTCTGCTGTAGCGATGATACTGCACTCTGTGGAACCGTATATCACTATGCAGCAGCAGGGGAACTTTTCCCTTATACGCAGAGCCTCGTTCAGATTCAGTATCGCACCGCCGAAATACAGCGTTTCAAGGCTCGGAAAGATATTCTCTGCTTTCAGGCACAAGTCAGGTGAGGTTATCGCCATAGTAACAGCCTCATCCCTGAACAAAGCCAACAGCCTATTCAGCCTTTTCACAGACCATTTTCCTATATTCAGCTGCGGCATAACGGTTGTGTAGCCATTAAGGATATTCGCAAAGATATAGATGAAAGAGGTGGTCAGCACCGTCTGATGTCCCTCGGCGTCTATATTCGCATTGATAAGCTCCAGCTGCTGCATAAGGTCAAGATGGCTGCGCACGGCAATCTTAGGTCTGCCTGTGGAGCCTGTAGTCATGGTGAGCAGCGCAGGCATATCCTCGGGGATATCGCTTATATCAGGCGTATCAACGGCATTGCGCGAAGCCTTATCTATATTGATGACCTGCTTTATCCTGTTTATCTCGCCGAAAAGAAATCTGATATGCTTTGTGGTGTCCGATACCAGCACCATATCGGGCTTGTAATCCGCAAAGACGCTGCGCAGGCTGTCCTGCCGTGCGTGGATATCCACATACATTATCGAAGCGCCTGTCTGCAGCGCTGCAAGCATGAACACGCACAGCTTATACGATGACGCAGCAAAGGCAAGTATCCTGTCTCCCCGTTTTGCTCCGCTCTGCCGAAGATGCGCACTCATACAGCGCACATCCTCGTAAAGCTCGGAAAAGCTGCGGCGTTGCACTTTTCTGCCCTCTCGGTACACCACTGCGGTTGTGTCTGCATTATCTCTGCACACGCTTTCAAAGCGCTCAACTATCCTGCTCATCATTACCCTTTCTGTATAAAAGAAAATCACGATAGAACCATGAATTATTCTGTTTAAACAGCCGCTCGGAAAGTTCCTTATCGCACGTGAACACCTCGCTGTCAATATAGCGGCGGTTCTGCATATTCCAGTATGCGGCTCTGCCATCTGTGGAGAGCATTGCTGAAAGCCGCTCGGTATTGCGTGTGAACTCCTCCTCGCTCATGTACTCGAAGATATCGGAGAGGTTTGCGAAATCAACCTTTCCCACATCAAGAGGGAGCATATCGCCGTTCACGAGAGTTATCCTATCTATATTGCGGCGGATGATATCGAAATTCTCCCTGCGCAGATACAGCGGCAGAGCGCGCTGCGAATATCCCCCTCGCACGATATAGCTGATATACGGATTATCCGCATTGGATGTGCTGCTTATGCCGAACTCAAAACGGCTGCGGATATCATTGCCGCTGCCCTCTTTTTCTTCCACATGATCGTAAAAGCTTGCATCCCTGCCGAGTCTGCCCATGACCTTATATCCGAAATACACTGCAAATATCGCTTTGAGACGGCGGTTGCAGATATGCTCATCATAGAACTCGCGCTGCTTTTCGGGATCATCCATAGCCGTGAAGTCACGGAATATCTGCCTTGTGGAAAAAAACGGAATGATCCGCTCTCTGAATATCTTGAAAAAGCCCTCAAACTTGCCGCAGTGGATGATACCGTTCGTTATAATATCGGGGCGGCTGTCGAAATATGCCCTTGCCGCATCCGAAAGCACTTCACGCACACTGCTGTAGAGCGGCAGGCGCTCTCCCCTGCACACGCCGAGGAGCGTAAGCATCTGCTTATAGCTCAGACAGCGGAAACACGCCATTTTAAGCTCGCAGCAGTAAAGCTGGGTGAGATTGAGATCGAATGCGTATATTCTCGCAGGCTCCTTTATCAGCATGGCAAGAGTGTTGTCACCTGCCGACGCAACAGAAATGCCCGTTTCGCCCTTTTTTATATCAAGCGCTTTGAGAAGTACATTAGTATCCTCCCAGCAGTTGGAATATCGTATAAAGGAAAAATCAGCCTTGCTCATTATCTTCTCCTATTATCTCAACTGTGCCGTTTACGCCGTCAACACGAACTCTCATGCCATCCTTTACGGCGTTGGTGAGACCTCTTATGCCTGCGACGAGGGTCATGCCCATCTCTCGCGCAACAACAGCGGAATGCGAAAGCACACTGCCACGCTCAATGATTATTGCCTTTGCCATGGGAAAAAGCACTGTCCATCCGGGGTCGGTGCGCTTTGCCATAAGGATGTAGCCCTCCACATCGGCTCCTGTGGGGTCCTCCACCAGCTTTACAATGCCCTCTACGACTCCTCCGCCGCCTGCAACGCCACGAAGCACGCCGTCGTCGCAGATCTCCTGACGGGAATAGATGGGGAGCATATTCACCTCGCAGATATCGCCGTAGAAATACATGCGCTCATATATGGTGCGGGACTTATTCTGCTCATACTCCGCTCTGCGGCACTCTATCTTCTCACGCAGGATATCGGCGCTGTCTCCGCTGCCGTTTACGAATGCGGTTATCTCACCCTTTTGCAGGAAAAAGATATCACGATGGGAATGAATCACACGTTCTGCTTCGAGATTCTTTCCGATGCTCAGATAGATATTACGCACGATGGAATAGATATATGTACGTCTCAGGCGCAGGGACTCTCTGTTTCTGATAAAGAACTTAGTTACATTAAGCAGCAGCCTGATGAATGGTCTCTTGAACACGCCGAAATGAGAAAGCAGCTTCTTTTCGGCTTCAGGGTCGGCTGCGCCGCCGCATTCGGGCAGGCTGTCGCACCTGAGATATCCTCTTATCATGTCCAGCAGGAATGAGGGGTCTTCAAAAAGCGTGATGGTTTCCAGTTTCAGCTCGTCCATAGTTCTTGCGCCGTAGCGGTAGATATAGTCGTCTATCATGCGGAAAACAGGCTCATCGCCGCCGAGACGTGCTTTTATGCTCTCGTTATCTGCGCTGAAAAGTTTGGTAAGCTCGGGGCTGTGTTTTATCTCATCAACGATGCGGAGTACAGTTGCGCTCTGCTCGGCGCTCTCCACATTTCCCTGCTTGCTTATGCAGCTGCTGATAAGACCCTCGTAGCCATCGATATTCTTCTTTTTAAGCTGTTCTGTCAGCATTCCGTAGAACACCATTGCGCCCATGTCGTTTGCAATGGGTGTGATGAAATCATCCAGTATCTCATGCTCCAGAGCGTCGTAGGCTTTAAGGGCATCGGCGCTTGAATATCCCTCAAAATCGCTGCCGTAGTAAGGCGCTGTCACCTCGTTGAAGCGCTCGATAAAGCGGCGGCTATCCTTTTTCATGCGCAGCAGCTTTCGGATGAAGCTTGCATATATGCGTACAAGGCGGGTCTTTGCACCCATTTCGGATTCGTGCATGGTGGTCTTTACGCCCATCATGTTTTCCATGTACTGCTTGTTCTTCTGATAGCCTGGGTAAAGCGCAGTCATCTTGTACCAGCTGTTGAGACGATAATATATCTTGTTCTCATAGAAGTTAAGCATATTGTCAAGATCGTTTTCGATGGACTTTATAGCCTCTTCCTTTACATAAAAGCTGCGGAGAGTCTGCTTATATATCTTTGCATAGACCTCCCGTGCAAAAGTAAAGGTTAGCGGAGTGGTTACGCCCGAATAACTTTCGATGATGTTGGAATTATCCAGTATCGTGCGGAATTTATCCTTATCGATGTGGCTGTAGGTGGTAATGGGGCGGCACTGGAGGATGTATTCCTCGCCGTCCTTCACACAAAACTCAATATCCATCGCACGTCTCGGGGAATAGCTTTTTTCAATGCGCATTGCAGCCTGCTGCAGCTTAAGAGGGATATCCTCATTATGCCAGCCTTCGGGCATATCTGTCAAAAAGCCCGTGCAGGAAACGCCGATATCGATGCTGTCCGATGCGCCCGAAACCAGCTGCTCTCCCAGACCCTCAACAAGGCTTATCAGCAGCTCATCGGGATTGTTTGTGCGGGGATCGGTGGTAAATATTACACCCGAATAATCCGCCTGCACCATGCGCTGAATGATGACCGCAACGCTGATATCAGGAGTGATAAGCCCGTTATTTCTGCGATACTCCATGATGCGCTCTGAAAAGCAGGAAAGATAGCACTTCTTCACGCTTGCGAGGATATCCTCAATGCCCGAAACGTTCAGGTAACTTTCCATCATTCCCGCAAAGGAAAAGCGCTCGCCGTCCTCATCAGTGGCACTGGAGCGCACTGAGACCTTCTCACCCTCGTCGAAAAGCTCAGATAGCTTTGCCACTACGGCTGACTTTATTTCCTCGGAAAAGTCGCAGCCGCCGATAAGCGAAAGTATCTCCTCACGCTTTGAATCGGTGTAATCGGAGAGCAGGCTGCGATATTCCTCCAGCCTTTTGCCGAGAAAGCTGCGGAAGATATCCGCAGACAGCACGAAAAACTCGGGAACATTCTCCCCGATATCATTAAGATGAAACAGATTGAACGCCTTGCCGCCGACATTTTCCGCGGTCAAAGCGATATTTTCAGGCAAACAGTTCATTTTCTGACCTTTCCTTTAATGATATAATACAGCACGGAGACCGCAACACAGCCGAGGATCACCACAAGATGATACCACAGCACAAAGCCGCAGACCGCACAGATATAATACAGAAACAGCAGCGCCATGTACGCCATCTTCAGAGGCGGCAGCTTTTCCATCAGCAGGATATATGCAACTGCTGCGATACTAAGCACGCCAAAAACGCCGAAGAACAGGATATTCAGCAGCACATACAGCACCGCCATGACGAAGCCGAATATTATAAGCTGCTTTTTGCTGAGGTGCTGGGTCTTTCTGCCGCTGTCCTGCTCGTAATCGAAGATATCGTCGCTTGCCCTGAGAATCAGCAGCAGGCACAGCGCCACGGGCAGCATCCGCAGAAAAACGTTAATTCCACCGTCCGTTACAAGCATGATCAAAAGCGAGATAACAGCGGAGACCGCCGCATATATAGGCAGCTTTCCTTTGTGAAAGAGATATTTTATATGTTTCATTTTTTTCTTCTGAATGTATTGTAGATATTAGCTTTCAGCAGCACTGTGCCGATGTTTATTCCTACTTGCTTGCCGAGCAGTTTCAGCTCATCATCGGGTTTTCTGCTGTAATGCTCCCTCTGCACGAGCGCCATGCCCTCTTCACGGGTTAATCTGCCGCTGCGCACAAGCACACTTATTTCGGGCAGGCAGTGAGGTCTGCCCTCGGCGCATTCGTAGATGTAGTGAGCGGCATTGTGGATGCGGCAATCGTAGTGGTCGTAATCCTCTTTCGGAGTCCAAGCAGTATTCTCACGCAGGAATGCAACTATCTTATCCTCATCATACTCGTGATAAAGGAAATAGGACACGAATTCACGGAAATCTTCCTGCTCTATCCCATCATACAGCATGCTCTTCACATCGGCAAGAAGCGACTTATCCATCTTGTCCTCTATAGAGGAAAGCAGCTCGGTATAAAGGGCGTTCACATCCACCTCGCTGACAGGTTTCAGACCTGCGTCCACAAGGGGCGTGAAAACATCATCGCCGTAATAGCGCAGCATCTGCTGAGGACTTCTGCCGTGTATGCATAAGCCTGCGTTTATCTTTGTGGTGTAGTTTATCATCGCAGCATAGCCAATATAGGAGCAGGCTACGCAGGGCGCAAGCCAATGCTGCATGGAATAACGATAGAAACGGTTGAGCAGAGCGGTATCAAACTCTATGTACTCATGCTCCACACCAAATTCCTGCACCAGTTTATCCACATTCTTCCGTGCCTCATCGCTGAAAAAGCCGTTCAGCATGGTGAAGGTCTTTACTTTCAGGTTATAGCGGTTTACAAGCTCATGCAGCACGAAAACGCTGTCCTTGCCACCCGAAACTCCGAGCGCCACATCGTAATCATACTTTCCGCGGATTCCCTCGATGCGCTCAAGAAAGAGCTGCTCAAGGCGCGCTTTATCGTTAAGCTGAGCGGCTATGCCGTCATATCTTCTGCAATAGCAGCATAAACCGTTTTCGTCATACTCCATGCGTCTGACGGTGCCGTCATTAAGGCAGCGGATGCAACTTCTCATATCACAACTCCTTGATAAATACCGCATAACGCTTTTCGTTGGATTCGATATCCCCGTCAAAGCGCCTGAATATATCCTTCTGCTCACACTGGAAGTGATACATCATATCCTTGTAGCCCTTATCCAGAACATATTTACATCCCAGATACAGCAAGGCTGTGTATATCTTATGCTTGCGGAATTCGGGCAGCACGGCGCTGGTCTTTGATACAAAGCAGTCGCCGTAGGGGCTGTCGTATCCCATCACATAGCCGACAGGCTTTCCCTCGTAATATGCGACAAAAAGTGCAAGCTGCAGACCCTTTGTCCAGCTGAGATACAGCTTATCGAAATACTCCTTGGGTATATCGCAGTAGAGATAGCTGCCACGGAAAGCCTCGCAGGAGATGCGGAAGATATCATCCACCAGAGCGTAGGCATCCTCGCCATTATAAAACCTGAATGTAAAACCCTCATCCAGTTTCTGACGATACAAGCCCTCGCCTGCAAGGTACATGGGATTGTTGATATCGATGCTTGCGCTGCGGTAGGTGTAAAGCTCACGGTAGCCGAGGGACTTTATACGCTCCACATAATAGGGCGGATTCGTGCAATCGGGAAACAGCTTTGTTTCAAAATTGCTTATCGCCCAGCGGTAACTCATCCATGAGCAGTAATTCACGGGGCCGACAAGCTCTGTGTGTCCCAGTTCCCTTGCCCGCTGCTCCATGGCGGAGAAAAGCGCACGGATATCGTCGCTGTTGTCTGTAAGCTCGGTAAAGCCGAAAAGGCAGCGGTGATCCTGCATTTTGTTATTGATGATAAGATAAGCGCTGCAGCCTTTAACGGTGAATTTCTCGGAATAGTCCGCAAGCGCAAGTATCTGTAATTCCTGTTCCATATCGTTCTCTTTTCTTATGTAATATCAAGTATATCCATCATGGCGGATGTGTTTTTTGCAAGCTGCTCTATATGCGGCAGAGATATCCTGCGGGCGGCTATCCGCAGCATTGTGAGCTTGTTCACGCAGAATTCCAGCGTGCAGAATCGCAGCACGGCTTTGTACTGCTCGTCCGTAAGCGATACGCCTGTGCGCTCGCCAAGCTGCCGCCTGTGATAGCTGAGGGCGCTGTGTACCTCCTCTGCGGAAAGCTGATGCAGTATGGATATCAGCAGCTCGATAATATCATGCTCGGGGTTCTGATAACAGGCAAGCTCCCAGTCGTATATTATAATGCGATCTCCGCAGCTTATGTTGCGATAGGAAAGATCGTTGTGGGTGAGCGTTCTGTGGAACATTACAGCGGCAAACTCGCTGTCAAAAGCGTCTATGAATGCGTTTATCGCTGAGGTCTTTTTTTCCCCGAAAACTGCCGCATTCTCCTTTTCGAGATGAGCGAACATACGCCTGAGTCCCCTGCGGCTGCGGCGGTGTATCGCTTTATTATAGATATTCACACCGTAGGTGCGGGCGAATTCCTCGTTGCCGTAATACTGCGCATGGAATGGCAGGATGGCGTCTATCACGCTGTACAGATCATCACGGCAAGGCTGTGCATGAGGAAATTCCTCCATAGCGATGAAACAATCACCGTGCATACGCCGTGAAGCGGAGCCGTAAACCCTCGGGATATGTTTTTGCAGGCTCTCATCAAATGCGGAATACAGCCGCGATTCCCGCAGTGCGCTGCCGTTATAGCCGAGTATCCTGTGATTCAGCAGAAGCATCGCAAGCAGCAAGGCATCTCCCTCGCACAGCATAAGTATGCCGTTCAGCACGATGCGGAAGGATTTCTTCTTGCCTATAAATCGCTTTTCAGTGCCGTCGGGAAACTCTGCTGTATATCTCTGCACTCCTGCATCTGCCGATGAAAAGCGGTTGGAAATGCCGTCCTCACCTTCAAGAGAGGACTTACTTACGGAAGACGGTCTTGTGCCGAAAACATTGTATATCGCATGGATATCTTTCATTACTTTTGTCCTTTACATAATTATACTATTATATTATACAATATAACATATGAAATGTAAAGAGGGCTGCTCGCGTTATTTTCCAAAAATA